>DASXYT010000386.1:0-5962 GCA_036502345.1 Pseudonocardiaceae bacterium
ACCGGCGCCGCGCGCCTGCTGGACATCGACGTCGTGCCGGTGCCCGAGGGCGACGACGGGCTGGACCCCGAGACGGTGGCGCGCGTCGCCGCGACGGTCCGGGCGAGCGGGCGCCGGCCCAGGGCGCTGTACGTGGTGCCCGACTTCGCCAATCCGTCCGGCGCGAGCATGGCCGCGACCAACCGGCGGCGGCTGCTCGACGTGGCAGGCGAACAGGACCTGCTGGTCATCGAGGACAACCCGTACGGCTTCTTCACCCGCGACGACGTGCTGCGCCCGACGCTGAAGTCACTGGACACCGAACGGACGGTCGTCTACCTCGGCTCGTTCGCCAAGACCTGCTTCCCCGGCGCCCGGCTCGGCTACGTGCTGGCCGACCAGCAGGTCACCGGTCCGACCGGCGAGTCGACCCTGCTGGCCGACCAACTCGCCAAGATCAAGAGCATGACCACGGTGAACACGCCGTCGCTGAGCCAGGCCGTGATCGGCGGGATGATGGTGGTCAACGACTGCCGGCTGCGCGAGGCCAACCGGGACACGATCGGCTTCTACCGGGCCAACATGGACCGCATGCTGGCCGAACTGGACCGGCACTTCCCGGTCGGGTCGGGTGTGCGGTGGAACTCACCGGGCGGCGGGTTCTTCGTGGTCGTGACGGTGCCGTTCGTGGCCGACGAGGCGGCGCTGGACCGCTCGGCCCGCGAGTACGGCGTGCTGTGGACACCGATGGCACCGTTCTATCCGGACGGTGGCGGGCAGCACCAACTCCGGCTGTCGTGCAGCTATGTCACGCCTGCCGCGCTGGTCGACGGCATGGCCCGACTGGCGGCGTTCATCAACGACCAAGCCGGACCGCGGTAGCGTCGATGTCGGCCACCGTCGGGCGGCCGGCCAGAGTCATGCACTCGACGAGTTCGTCGCGCAGCATCCGCAGCACGTCACCGGCGCCCGTCGCGCCGCCTGCGGCCAGCCCCCACAGCACGGGCCTGCCGATCAACACCGTGCTCGCGCCCAGTGCCAGCGCGCGGAAGACGTCGGTGCCGGAGCGGACGCCGCCGTCCATCAACACCGGCAACCGGCCGTCGACGGCGTCGACCACCTCGGGCAGCGCGCCGATGCCGGACGCGACGCCGTCCAGTTGTCGACCGCCGTGGTTGGACACGATGATCCCGTCCACGCCGTGATCAACGGCCAGTCGTGCGTCCTCAGCGGTGAGAATTCCCTTGATGAGCAACGGAAGCGTGGAGAGCTCGCGCAGCCAGGACAAGTCCGCCCAGGTGATCGTCCTGTCGAACTGCTCCCGTGAGTGGCGCTCGATGGCCGACGAACCGTCGTCGGCGTCGTGGGCGCTCGCCATGACGGACATGTCGAGGTTCACCGCGCTCACGCCGGCCGGCAGGGCGAATCCGTTGCTGATGTCACGTAGCCTGCGGGCCACCTTCTGGGTGTCCACGGTCAGCACGATGGCACCGAATCCGGCCTCCTCGGCGCGCCGCACGAGACCGGCCAGCGCGTCCCGCTGCCGCAGCCAGTAGATCTGCAGCCACAGCGGGCCGGTGGTGTACTTCGCGATGTCGGCCAAGGGCTGGGTGGCGAAGATGCTGACCACGAACGGGCCACCGATCGAGGACACGGCCTCGGCGGTGGCGAGTTCGCCGTCCGGGTGGGCCAGTCGGTGATACGCCATCGGCGCGACACCGATCGGTGCCGCGATCCGGGAGCCCAACAACGACGTTGTCGTATCGCATCGGTCGACGTTCACAAGAACACGGGGCCGAAGAACAACGCGGTCGAATGCGGCACGATTTTCTGCAATCGTCCATTCGACTCCACTGCCGCCCTGAACATATCCCCAGACATCTGCGGGGAGTACTGATTGAGCCAACCGCGCGTAGTCGTCGACCCGCAATGGTTCCACCAGCAGCACCCCTCGTCCAGGCAGGACGACCCCTGGCGGCCGTCGCCCGCGATTTTACTACACCCCTGCTCAGCGCAGTGTCACCGTGGTTTGGATGATGACACGAAACTGTGCACGCTAACAGGTCTAGACCAGTATTATCAAAGCCCCCCAAAGGTATAAAACCTGGCAGTGCCGGGCTTGACCGAGACAGCGCTGTGTGAAATTCTCCGGTTGCCCGCTTGACCCAAGCGAAACGACAATCCGTCGAATCAATCTCGCCAAATGCCGGGGGGCTCATGAAGGGCTCTGTTGTTTCTGGTGCCACCGAGTCCCAACCGTCGCACGACTGGGTCGGTGACGTCCTGCTGCGTGGGGACGACGACGAGATCTGTCTCCGGTTCGACCGCCCGATCAACCGGGCCACCCTGCGCGCCCTGGTGGACGACCACGAGCGCGACTTCGCGGCCGCGGGCCTGCTGCCCGGCGGCACGATCGCGCTGCGCCTGCCACCGTCGTTGACCTACGTCGCGATGCTGCTGGCAGCGTGGCGGCTCGGTGCCCAGGTCAGCCTGCTGGACCACCGGCTCACCCAGCACGAGGTGGACAGGGCGCTGGACCGCATCGCCGCCCAGTTCGTGGTCACCGCGACCGAGGTGCGCAGCAACCGGCTACGCGGCTACGCCGACGTCCTCGCGACCGCGCTCACCCAGCGGGACGGCCTGCCCGCCCGCTCCGAGCACGCGCTGATCCAGTTCAGCTCCGGCTCGACGGGTGCGTCCAAAGTGATCGGCAGGACCTCCGCCGACCTGATCGCCGAACTCGACCGCTACGCCCGGTTGCCGGAGTTTCCGCGCCGCGGCCAGCGGATCGTGGTGCTCGCGTCGATGGTGCACGTGCTCGGTCTGGTCGGCGGTCTGCTGCACGGACTGCACGCCGGTGTCCAACTCGTGTTCTGCGAACGGCTCACCGCGGACGGGATCCTGGCCGCCGTGGCCGCCGGACCGGAGCCGACCACCGTCCTCGGCGTCCCCTTCCACGCCGAACTGCTCACCTCGGTGACCGAGAAACCCGATGTGCCGCAACTGGTCCGGATGATCGTGGCCGGTGAGCTCGTGCGGCCCGGTGTGCCCGGCCGGTTCACGTCCCGGTTCGGTGTGCCGCTCGGCACGATGTACGGGATGACCGAGATCGGTGTCATCGCGACCGACCTGTCCGGTGTGCTGTGGCCCTCCGTCCGACCCGCACCCGGCATCGAGGCCGCCGTGGAGGGCGGCGAACTGCGCCTGGCCATGGCGGCATCGCCCTACCTCGGCCTGTCCGACCCGACCCGGTTCGCCGACGGCTGGCTGCGCACCAGGGACGCGGCCACGATCGACCCGACCACCGGTCTGGTCACCATCCTCGGCCGGTTGGACTCGCAGATCTCGGTCGGCGGTCTGAAGGTCGACCTGACCGAGGTCGAACAGACGCTGGCAGCGCTGTCCGCGGTCGCCGAGGTGGTCGTCGTGTACGACGGCGACATCGAGGCGTACCTCGCGTTCTCCGGCGACTCCACTGTGGACGACATCCAGCCCGTGATCACCAGCGAGCTCGCCGCGTTCAAACGACCGCGTCGGCTGCACGTGCTGGACCGGCTGCCCCGCACAGCCACCGGCAAGCTCGTCCGCAACCCGGCCGCCCTACGTGAGGCGGCCAGCGGTCGACCCGCCGGAACCTGACCAGAACGAATCGCGATCACCGGAAGGAGGGCTCGGCCAACGCCCGCTCGGGTCGACGCCGAACACCCAGATGACTGACGACGTGCGTGCTTTCACCATCGAGGCTCTGCGCCAGATGAACTACGACGTCTCCGACGTCAACGACGACACGGAGCTTGGCCCGGCAGGCCTGGACCTGGAGTCGCTGGCGCTGGCCGACCTCGCGGTCCAGCTGGAGGACCAGTTCCACGTGAAGTTCAACGACGACGACATGGAAAGCCTCGCGCTGATGACGCTCGCGGAGTTCACGTCGGCGATGAACGACCGGATCGCGGCCGACGGCGCCGCCAGCGTGGCATGACCGATCTCGAACTGCCCGACCGCGACGCCGTGCTGGTGATGCTCGCCGGCTACGGCGAGCGCAGGCCGAGCGATGTCGGTGAGGAGCTGGGTTCACTCGAGCTGACCTGGCTGGTCGCCGCTGCCGAGCAGCGGTACTCCGTGCTGCTCGACCTGTCCGACGAGGTGTTCGCCGAGATGGCCACCGTGACCGGCGCCGTGGACGTGCTGCGGTCCGCCATCGCGCAGCAGCGCGGCGCCGTGGAGCCGAGCCATGGCTGACAAGGTGGTGGTCACGGGTCTCGCAGCGCACTCCGCCTTCGGGCGGGGCAGCTCCGCGCTGCTGGCCAGGGCCTTCACCGGCGAGCCCGCGTTCGGCGACGTGACCAGGTTCGACGCGGCGGCGCGCCGGACCACGGTGGCCGCGACCATGCCCGGCACCCCCGTGCTCGCCGACGAACTCGTGTCGGTGATCGAGGACGCCAGCAGGGTGGCCGGGCTCGCCGGCGCGCCGGACTGCCCGCTGCTGCTGGCCGGGCACGCCGACCGCGCCAACATCGCCACCGCCGCCGAGGTGGCGCGCCGGGTCGGGCTGGCCGTGCCCGCGCGGACCTACACGGCGGCCTGCGTCGCCGCGACCACGGCGGTCGCCGACGCCGCCGCCATGATCGCCACCGGCCGGCAGGACAGGGTCGTCGTCGCGGCCGGTTTCATCGTCGCCGAGGACATCTTCGCGCTGTTCGACGCCGGCCGGGCGCTGGCTCGGGACGGGCGGGTGCGGCCGTTCAGCGCAGGCCGCCAGGGCATGGTGCTCGGCGACGCGTTCGCCGCCGTCGTGCTGGAGTCGGCGACCTCGGCCGCGCTCCGCGGCGCCGACGTGCTGGTCACGCTGGCCGGCTGGGGCCGCAGCGGCGACGCCTACCACGTCTGCCAGCCAAGGCCGGACGGCACGGGCCTGGCCCGGGCCATCACGGCGGCACTGACCAAGGCTGAAGTCGAGGCCGACGAGGTCGGCTATGTCAACGCGAACGGCACCGGCACGCTGTTCAACGACAGCGCCGAGGCCGCCGCCCTGCACATCGCGCTGGGCGACGCCGTTGGCCGGATCCCGGTCAGCTCGACCAAATCCGTGCACGGGCACGCCCTGGAAGCGTCCGGCCTGCTGGAGTTGGTGTGCACCGTGTTGGCCCTGCGCTCCGGTCGGCTGCCGGTGAACGCGGGCTTCCTCGGTGTGGACGACGACTGCCTGCTTGACCTGATCGTGGACGAGCCGAGGGCGACCGACGCGCGGTACGCACTGTCGGTCAACGCCGCGTTCGGCGGCGCGAACACCGCCCTGTTGGTAGGTGCGCCTTGAGTGAGGTGTTGACCCGAGCCGCCGGTCCCGTCGTCTTGGCGCGCGGTGAGTGGCCTGCCGGGCCGGTGGACGTGCCGGGCTCGCTGCCGCAGATCGCCGGTTTCGTGGTGTCCGCGTTCAACCCGCTGGTCGCGCAGGCCGCCGAGCGCTGCCTCGCGGCGCACTACGGCGCCCCACCAGCCGATCCCCCGACCACCCGAACGGGCGTCGTGCTGGCCAGCGTGCGTGGTGACACCGCGACCGCCGACGCCGTGACCGCCGCGCTGCGGGCAGGGCGGCGGGTGCCGCCACTGTTGTTCTTCCAGTCCAACCCGAACGCCGTCGTCGGCTACGTGACAGCGCGCTGGGGCCTGGCCGGCCCGGTGGCGTGCACCAGTCCGGCAGGCGACCCGCTGACCGACGGGCTGGCCGTGGCCGCGCTGCTGATCGAGGACAGCGCCGCCGACCAGGTGCTGGTCATCGCGGCAGACCTGGCCACTGACGACACCGAGAGCGACCACGCAGTGGCGGTACTGGTCGGACCGTGACAAACCATAAGGAGAAAGCGATGACCGCGAAGAGTGTCCGGGCGCAGCTGGCCGCCGACCAGGAGCTGGGCGCGGGCAATGTGCTGACCACCCTGGTCGCGCAGGGCATCGGGCTGGACCACCCGACACTGACGTTCGACAC
>DASXYT010000387.1:0-2442 GCA_036502345.1 Pseudonocardiaceae bacterium
CGGCCGCGCGTAGCTCGGCGGCTGCCGTCCGCTGCCGGCGGACCTGCTCCTGGGCCTGTTCACGCAGCCTGTTCCGCTGCTCGCCATAGTCTTCGGGGCCAGCGGTCCTTCCCCGGGGCGCGCGTGAGCCACGCTCCTTCAGCGCGACGGGAACACGGACGCCCGGGTCGGCCCACCAGCTCGTCGTCGCCGGCACGTCCCGGTCGGTGTCCGGCGCGATGCCCAGGTGGCGGGCGCCGTACATGCCGAAGGCGGCGGCGAACAGGTCGTGCGCGGTCGCGTCGTCGGCGTCGTCGAACCACCGCGCGAGGTTCAACAGATCACGGCGGCGGGACAGCCCGCCGCTGGAGGAGCGGATCATTCGCTTGGCGTTGGCCAGCAGTGCCTGGAGCGCGCGCAGTGTGGCGTCGCGGAGCTGTTCCACCTGACTGCCCTGGCCATCATCGACGAACCACGCCCGCAATCCGGCCCAATCGTCGATGTCGCGCCCTCGGCTGCGCTGGATCCGGACGTCGGCCTGCTGGAGGGCGGCGAGCCCCTGGTCCGCCGCGTCGATGTTCTTCAGGATCTCCGGCAGCCGGGGCCACAGACGGTCGATGGCCACCTCGATCCGCGGGGAGAACACGACGACGTCCTCAGTGATCGTCTCGGCGTAGTCGAGCAGCAGCTCCTTGAACCCGGTGAACTCCGCGGTGTCCAGGTCGTACCGGAAGATCACCTGACCGAGGTAGGCGTAGAAGTCACGCACCGAGTCGGCGAACTGCCCGAACTGGGCGAACAGCGTGGAGATCCGGTCCAGCGCCTCGCGCGGCTCGATCCCACCGGGACGGCCGCTCATCTCGTCGAGGTCCTCGAGCCCACGGGCGACGAGGGCCAGCAGCTCACGGCTCACCTCGCGAGCGGCGTCGGCGGTGGCCAGGATGTCATCCGCCTGCCGCTGGATGCGCTCACCCAGCGTGGACAGCTGGTAGCGGGAACGCACGCGGTGGTACTCGCGGATGCTGCCCGCCTTGACCGGGCGGGAGCTGGGGATGAGATCGCCCCAGATTCTCAGCTGCTCCAGCTTCGCGGCCAGTGTCTCGATGGTGAACCGCTCACCGAGCCGTTCCGCCAGGTCGTGGGCGGACAGGTCGGCGAGCAGTGTCGAGGTGAAGACGCGCATGATCGACACGTACGCCGCGCGGTCCGGCACGGTCAGATAGGTATAGGCGACCAGCCGCTCCAGGTCTTCCTCCACGGTCTTCCACCGTACGCGTCGGAAGCGACAAATGAGGTCGGCGCGCCCGTAACACCATTCCTCTCGCGAATATCTCCGGAGGAGGAGACGCTCAGCTGTACATGATGGTGGTCGCCGTTCCGACCGATCGCTGGGGGACCGTGACCGTCAGCGTGTGCCGGTCCGGGTCGAACGTCCAGTTCTTCGTCGCCTCGCCGTCGACGCGTACCGTCGTCGGTGCGGTGGCGCCCGTGAAGACGGCCGTCCACTCCCGGTCGGTGACCTGGCCCGAGTACGTGCCTTGCGCCGGGGCGATGTGGAGCACGTGACCGTTCTCCGTGTAACTCACCGCGGTCGTCGCCGACGGCCCGCCCGCGGCCGACTTGCCGTCGTCCTCGTACAGCGAGTACGACCCGTCGGCGCCGCCGGACACGGTCAGTGTGACCTTCGTCAGCGGGTTCTGTACGTCGTTGGCCACGTTGTCCGTACGCGTCGGCACGATTCCGCCGGCCTTGACGAACACCGGCATCGAGTTCCAGTCGGTGGTGACGTGCTGGGTGGACGGGCCGGTGTACGTACGGCCGGTGAAGTAGTCCGTCCACTGCCCCGGCGGGAACCAGACCGAGGTGGTCGCCGTCGATCCCGGGGTGGTCACCGGCGCGACCAGCATGTCCGGGCCGTAGAGGTACTCACTGCCCGCGGTCGCGTAGGCGTTCTCCTCCTCCGGGTACTGGAGATAGGTCGGGCGGACCACGGGGATGCCGGTCGTGGCGGCCTGCTGGGCCTGCGTGTAGGTGTAGGGCACCAGGTCTTCACGCAGCGTCAGGAACTTCTCCGCGGACGCCTTCGCCTCGGCCCCGTACTGCCAGGGCAGCCGGTCGCTGTGGTTGCTGTGCAAGCGATCCACCGGCTGGAACGTGCCGAGCTGCACCCAGCGCGCGTACATGTCGTCGGGCAGCTTGGCGGTCTGGTGGGTCTGCCCGCCGCTGACGTAGGTCTCGGAGCCCGGCAGGCCGGTGGTGTCGTTGTGGCCGCCGATGTCGTGGCTGATCGCGGACATCCCGGTGGCCGCCGCCTCCCCCGGCGTGTAGCCGACCTCGGCCTTCAGCGTGCCCCAGGTCGAGGAGGTGTCCCCGGTGAAGTGGATGGTGGAGCGCTTGTCCGCCCACGGCCCGGTGGGCAGAGCACCCGGGCCGCTGTAGCCGCCGGCCTGCAGCGAGCCGTAC
>DASXYT010000388.1:0-24801 GCA_036502345.1 Pseudonocardiaceae bacterium
CAGCCCCAGGCCGCCGCGCGGCAGGCCGCAGATGAGGACCACCCGAGAGCGGATCGCACCCCGACCGGCAGTCGCAACCACAGCCGCCGTGCCCGGCGTGTCGACCCTCCGCTCTGGCGAGTCGACCCGTTGCCCGGGCGAGTCGTCGCTAGCTGTTGGCGAGTCGGCCGCCCGCGTGTCGACTCTTCGTGCGGGCGAGTCGTCGGTAGCCGCTCGTGAGTTGGCCGTTCCCGGCGTGTTGACCTCTCAAGCGGTCGAGTCGTCGCTTGCCGTTCGCGAGTTGGCTGTTGGTCGGCCGCCCGATCGGCCGCCGACCTTGGCTCGCCGCCTGGTCGCAGGTCGGCCCACTACAGCGACCGCCTGCCGTCGCCGATCGGTAGGTCGGCCATGACCACTCCACCTGCCGGCGCTCAGCCGATCCTGGAACTGGACCGCGGTCTGCCGGCCTGGCTGCTTCGCATCGTCCTGTTCCTCGCCGGCAGCGGTGCGAGCCTCGACCTGCTCGGCGACGGGCTGATCTCCGTGGTGCTCGTCGTCTTGCTCGTGCTCTCCGTCGTCACCGCCTTCGTGCCGGCCTCGCCCGCTCCCGCGATGCTGATCGGCGCCGTTGCGATCGCGGTCGCCGTGGCCGGCGGCGACCCGTTGCGGCCGGCGGTCCTCCTGGAGATCCCGCTGCTGCACCTGATCCACGTCACGGCGTCGATCTCCGCACTCGTGCCGCTCCGCGCGGTCATCCGGCCGGCCGCCCTCGTCAAGCCCGCGCGTCGTTTCCTGTTCGTCCAGATCGCGGTCTTCGCCATCGTCGGACTTGCTGAGATTTTGCCCACTGGGCAGAACTCCACAGTTGTGGAACTCGCGGGTCTCTTTGCGGTCGTCGGACTGGTGTTTTTGGCGATCAGGTTCCTGACCAGGGAGAAATAACAGGGCCGTTTTCCGATCATCAGTGGCCTGCGTCACGAAGGCGATACCGCAGGACAGTTCGATTCAGTAACCGGTGTCACACGTGCCCTGGGTGCCTCGATATGCGGTTGTCGGAAGTGCGACCATAGATGCATGGCCGCAGGAAAGTCGCAACCCACCCGGATCCTCATCCTCGGTGGTGGATACGTCGGTATGTACACCGCTTTGGGTCTGCAGAAGAAGCTGCGACTCAACGAGGCGTCCGTCACTGTTGTCGACCCTCAGCCGCACATGACCTATCAGCCGTTCCTGCCCGAGGCGGCAGCCGGCTCCATCGACCCGCGCAGCGTTGTCGTCCCGCTGCGCACGACGCTGCGCCGCTGCCACGTGGTGACCGCGCGGGTGCAGAAGATCGAGCACGCCCGCCGGATGGTCACCGTCGAGGCGATCGACGGCCACATCGAGGAGATCGGCTACGACGTGCTCGTCGTGGCCCTCGGCTCGGTGGCCCGCCTCCTGCCCATCCCGGGCCTTGCCGAGCGGGGCATCTCGTTCAAGACCATCGGCGAGGCGATCTACCTGCGCAACCACGTGCTGTCCAGGATGGACCTGGCCGCGAGCACGCTGGATCCGCAGCTGCGCAAGCGATTGCTCACGTTCACGTTCGTGGGCGGCGGCTTCGCCGGCATCGAGTCGCTGGCCGAGCTCGAGGACATGGCGCGCTACGCCACCCGCTTCTACGAGAACATCGAGGCCGAGGACATGCGCTGGGTGCTCGTCGAGGCAGCAGGGCGCGTGCTGCCCGAGGTGCGCGACAGCCTCGGCGTGTGGACGGTGGAACAGCTGGAGAAGCGCGGCATCGAGATCTTCCTCTCCACCACAGCCAAGTCGTTCGAGCACGGCCACGTGGTTCTCTCCGACGGCACCGAGTTCGACAGTGACACGATCGTGTGGAATGCCGGCGTCAAGGCGAATCCGATCCTGGCTGCGTCGGACCTGCCGATCGACCACCGCGGCCGCGTGACGTGCACCGCGTCCATGCAGGCCGAGGGGCTGCCTGGGGTGTGGGCTGCCGGTGACTGCGCCGCCGTGCCCGACCTGTCGCGCACCTCGGAGGACCCGACCGCGACCTGCGCACCCAACGCGCAGCACGCCGTGCGCCAGTCCAAGCAGCTGGCCAAGAACATCATGACGGCGATCCGCGGCGGCAAGCCTGCCGACTACTACCACCGCAACGTCGGCTCGGTGGCCAGCCTCGGCATCCGCAAGGGCGTCGCCGACACGTACAACGTGAAGGTCAAGGGCTACCCGGCGTGGCTGATGCACCGCGCCTACCACGTCAGCCGGATGCCCACCCTCAACCGCAAGGTCCGCATCCAGCTGGACTGGCTGGTGAGTGGTCTGTTCCGGCGCGAGGTCGTGTCCCTCGGTCAGATCAACAACCCGAAGGCCGACTTCGACCGCGCTTCGAGGACCTGAGCAGCCATGATCGGCGGTGCTCCAGCGGGCACCCGTATCGGCCGGCGCTACCGGAGGTTCGGTAGCGACCGGCCGTTTTCGGTATCGTGCTGTGTTGTGTCAGGTGACGTATCACTGCGCCTTTCGGGAACGGCCTTAGGCCGGACGTGTGTATGGCCGTCCGCCTGACGTAACCCATCCGCCACCTGCGGGCACTGTTGCGCCCGAACGGCCGTAACGCAACGCGTTCTCCAGCGATCAATTACGTAGTCGGTGTCCTCATGTCGGACATACCTACCGGCGTGCCTTGACAGTACGTAATGTGAAACGGAGACTACTCCTCGTGAGTCACCCGAAAGGGTGACTAGACGCGCGGGAGCGAGGTGTCATGTCGATCGAAGAACTAGCCGCGCAGCTTCGTAGTGGCGACATCGAAGACGGTGCCCTGGCCGAGTACGCCGCTGAATACGCACAGGCTGAGCAGGTCTTCCGCAACAAGAAGGACGATTGAGCTGACCAGTAACGGTCCTACGCTGGACCGGCCGGACGTCTCGACAATCGGCCGGATCGCCGCCCCTGCCGCCCCATCGGCACGGACGGTGACCGCGCAGCCCACCGATCGGTCGACACCCCTCCTACTGCAGGGGCAGGAGTACGTCTTTCGGGCACCGATTGCCGCACTGGACTTCCAGGAGCAGGTTCACCGGCTCGGCCTCGTCGACGACGGGGACGGCGAGCCGCAGCCGTGCGTGCTGGTGCTGGCCCGGTCGGCCGACATGGAGATGAACGAACTGTCCATCGCACTGGCCGAGCGCGGCGTGCGAATGGCCAGGATCGACGTTGACCGGTGTCTCGACGTGTCGCTGACCGTCTACCCGGACGCGCCGCTGGTCGAGCTGGACCGCTGGATGCTGCGGCCGCTCCTGGTCTGGCGCAGGCACTTCGAGCTCGCCGCCCTGCCGACCGATCCCGGCACCCTGTTCGGCGCCTACGTGGCCGACCAGTGGCGGTCGGTCGCCGACTGGATCACCAATCGCACCGACTGGTCGCAGGTGAACTCGCACGTTACGAGTCGCAGGCCGGACCGGCTGACCCAGCTGTCCGACGCCGCCGCCTTCGGCCTCGCCACACCACGCACCGTGGTCACCACCCGGCCCGCCCGGCACCGGCCCGGCGGCGCCACGTGCATCGTCAAGACCACCGGCCGGCACCTGATCGAGCCGTCGTCCGGGGTGCAGCACGGCCTGTTCCCGCAGCCACTGGACCCGAGGCTGGGCAGTGGCCTGCCCGAGCCCGCGCCGGTGATCGTGCAGCAGTACCTCGCGTCCGACCACGAGTTGCGGGTCTTCGTGGTGGGGGAGCAGCTGATCGCCTACCGGGTGGACAAGCGTGACCCCGCCCAACTGTGGGTCGACCCGGAAGCGGTCGAGGTGCGCAGGCAGGAGGTCGCGCCCGCGCTCGGCCAGACACTGTTGGCGCTGGCCAGGTTCTGGCGGCTGGACGTGGTCGCTTTCGACCTGCTGGTGCGTGACGACGGCGCCCCGGTGTTCCTCGAGGCCAACGTGAACTGCGACTGGCGTTGGTTCGAGGGCAGGTCCGGCGAACCGGCCGTCTCCCGTGCCGTCGCGGCGTGGGTCGTGGCCCGTTTCGAGGAGTTACGCGGGGCCGCTGCCAGGTCCAGCGCCCACAGCGGCTGACCGGACGCAGCAGGTTGCGCCGTGCGCTGTCAGCGTGCTGCGCCGCCCGGATGACTTCAGCCATAATCACCCACGAACGGGTGATAACACCTTAGGATTCGCCTGCCCCCGTAGCCCAACAGGCAGAGGCATTCCCCTTAAAAGGGAAGTAGTGCCGGTTCAAATCCGGTCGGGGGCACTCTGTGTAACCGAGAGCCCAACCCACCTGAGCAGCGCAGACATTGGTCGACAGCGGTATGTGCTGGCGTTTTCGAATTACGCGGCCACGCAATTGCTCACACTGCGGAGTCGTGCCGGCAATGGTGACACGTTCCGTAGTCGGCTATGGCCGGCACCCGGCCTCGCCCGGTGAACGTGAACGATTTGCGTGTTGTGATGTTCATCAGTGACCTTCACGTGTCATCCTCGGATATGGCGGTCATCGAGGACCGCGGTGGCCGAGAGGGGGCACCATGAGCGTCGACGCCGTGGTGGACCAGCGCACCGATGTCAGCATCCGGGCGAAACTCACGTTCACGGCGGCCAGACTGATGCTCCGGCCACTGCTCACGCACTGGCCGCTGACCAGCGTGGGCATGCTGCCGTTGTCGCTGATCGAGGTCGCGGCGGGCCTGCTGCCCACGCCGTCCGGGGTCCGGTACGAGAAGGTCGAGTTCGGTGGCTTCACCGGTGAGTGGGTCCGGCCGGACACCGCTCCCGAGGACTCCGACGGCATCGTCCTGTACTTCCACGGCGGCGCGTTCGTCACCTGCGGTGTGGCCACCCACCGGCACTCGGTGTCCCGGATCGCGGAGGCCTGCCGGCTGCCGGTGCTGTCGGTGGGCTACCGGCAGTTGCCCACGGTCCGGTTGGCCGGCTCGGTGGAGGACTGCCTGACCGTGTACCGCAGCGTGCTGGCCGAGGGCTTCGCCCCGGAGCGGATCGTGCTGGCAGGCGACTCGGCCGGTGGCTGCCTCGCGTTCGCGACGGCGCTCGCGGCTGCGGCCGAAGGGCTGCCGAGGCCGGCCGGGATCGTGGCGCTGTCGCCGTGGCTGGACTTCGACTGCGCGGCGAAACTGGTGCACCCCAACGCCGAGCGGGACGCGTACGCACCGGTGCAGCGGCTGCCGCTGCTGGCCAAGCTGCTCGGCGCCGACCCGGACCTGGACCCCAGCATCTCCCCGGTCAACGGCAACCTGGCCGGCCTGCCGCCGGTGCTGTTGATCGCTTCCGAGTGCGAGATGCTGCGCTGCGACGCCGAACTGATGACCGAACGGCTGGCCGCCGCCGACGTGCCGGTCACGCTGCAGATCTGGGCAGGCCAGGTGCACGCGTTCCCGGTGCTCGGCGACCTGCTGCCGGAGAGCACGGCCGCCATCCAGGAGGTCGGCACGTTCGTCCGAGGCCTGACCAGTACCGCGACCGGCTCGGCCGACGTGGCGGTACTGGCCGGCTGACGGTCAGCCCTTGCGGCCCTTCTGACCGCCCGCCGTGGCTGGTTGCTGTGCCCGCTGCGCCGGCACTCCCGACTTGGTCGCACCACTGTTGTTGCCGGTCGGAGCGCCGGCCGGGACCGCGTTCGGCTTCGTCGGGGCCGCAGCGGGACGTTCGTCCTCCATCGGGTCGAGCAACGGGCTCGCGTCCCGCATCAGGCCGTGTGCCGCCGTGAGCTGCTCGGTGATCCGCTTACGCAGCGACTGCAGGTCCTGCACCTGCCGCGTCGCGTCCGACACGCGCCGCGTGCACTCCTCGCCGGTCTCCCGCAGCTTGCGCTCGGCCCGCTCGCCGGCCTCCCGCACGCGGCGCTCGGCTTCCTCGGTCGCCTCACGCACCTTGCGCTCCGCCGATGCCCTGCTCTCGGCGCGCTGCTGCTCGACCTCCTTGGCCAACGCCTGGCGCTTGTTGGCCATGCCGCGCTCGAACTCGTCCTCGATCTGGATCCGCCGCTGCTCGGACTGCTTGTCCAGCTCGTGCCGCCGGTTGGTGGAGGCGGTCGTCATCTCGACCACCTGCGTCCGCGTCTGGTCGACGACCTGGCTGTGCTGCGACCGCACTTCCTGGCGCTGCTTGTCCAGGTCCGCGAGCAGTTTCTCGTACCCGGCACGGAGTTTGGTCGCCGCATCCTCGGCGCCGGACCACGAATGGGTGGCGGCTGCCTGCGCCCGCGCGGTGATCTCGGCCGCCTGGTGGTGCGCGAGTTGGACCATTCGCTTGCAGCGGTCGTCGAGGTCGTCGGGATTCTTGGGCAGCTCGACCAGTTCGGTGACCTGCTTGCCGAGGTCGGTGATCCGGCCGTGGGCGGACCGCAGCTGCTCGGTCAGATCGGCCACTTGGGACAGTGCGGCATTCCGATCTGCGGAGATCAGCTTGATCTCTTCTTCGAGATCTTCCAGATACTGCTTCACCTGGGCACGGTCGAATCCGTGCCACACGACGTCGAATCCGGGCTTGAGGGGTACGAGTTCACGGTCCTCGGCGCGCGCCATGCCTTGACGTTACGCGATTCCGGTATGGCTGTGGTAAGCGGCACACCGGTTTCCGTCGACTGGCGGACCCCCGTCCGGTATCGCCGCTGGGTAACCTGACCGGGTGCCAGTTCGATCACTGCTTGCGATCAGCGATCTCCATGTCACCCACGCGGGCAACAGGGAGATCATCGAAGGTATCCAACCGCATCACGATGACGACTGGCTGATTGTCGCGGGTGATGTCGCCGAGTCGGTCGACGCGATCGAGTGGGCTTTGGATCTGCTCGCCGGCCGGTTCGCGAAGGTGATCTGGACGCCGGGCAACCATGAACTGTGGACGGTCGACTCCGATCCCGGTGCGCCGCGCGGCGTTCGGCGGTACGAACTCCTCGTCGATCTGTGCCGGCGACTGGGTGTCGTCACCCCTGAGGACGACTACCCGATCTGGGAGACCGACGAGGAGTCGTTCGTCGTCGCGCCGCTGTTCCTGCTCTATGACTACAGTTTCCGTGATCCAGGCACCTCGCTGGCCGACGCGATGGAGTACGCGTACTCGACCGGTCTGGTGTTCTCCGACGAGCGCGTGCTCTACCCCGACCCGTTCGCCAGCCGCCAGGAGTGGTGCGCGCACCGCGTCGCGTCGACCGAGCGCAGGCTGGCCGCGCTGCCCGAGGATCTGCGTACGGTCCTGGTCACGCACTTCCCGCTGCACCGGGGGCCGACGACGATGCTGCGCCACCCGCATCTGGCGATGTGGTGCGGCACCGAACTGACCGCCGACTGGCACCTGCGGTTCCGCGCCGTCGCCGCGGTCTACGGCCACCTGCACATCCCGGTCACGCTGGAGTACGACGGCGTGCGCTTCGAGGAGGTGTCGCTGGGCTACCCGAGGGAGTGGCGCAGCCGGCCGAACCGGCCCGCCGATCCGCTCCGCTCCATCCTGCCGGCCGATCCGACGCGGGTGCCGTGGAACCGGAGGTCAGAGGCCTGATGCTGGCCGAACTGCTGCCCGCCGACGTGGCCGTGGCCGACACGGTCGGCGACGAGGACCCGGCCGCCTACCTGCTACCCGCCGAGGAGTCGCTGGTGGCGAAGTCGGTGCTCAAGCGCAGGCGGGAGGTCACCAACGCGCGCACCTGCGCACGCAGGGCACTGGCCGCGCTCGGCCGGCCGGAGGTGCCGATTCTCCGTGGTGCCAAAGGAGAACCGCTGTGGCCGGCCGGGGTGGTCGGCAGCATCACGCACACCGCCGGCTACTACGCGGCCGCCGTCGCCGAGGCGAGCGCGATCCGGTCGGTCGGCGTGGACGCCGAGGTGCACGACGCGCTGCCGGACGGCGTGCTGAACCACATCGCGTTCGGCCGAGAACTGGTCACGCTGGCCGGGCTGCGAGCGGCCGACGACCGGATCTGGTGGGACCGGCTGCAGTTCAGCGCCAAGGAGAGCGTCTACAAGGCGTGGTTCCCGCTGACCGGCAGGTGGCTCGGCTTCGAGGACGCGGAGATCATCGTCGACCCGGCCGGCACGTTCGACGCCAGGATCCTGATCGACGGAACCACCGTCGACGGTGGTCCGCCGCTGACCGCGATGTCCGGCCGCTGGCTGGTCCGGGACGGCCTGGTGCTCACCGCGGTCACGCTGCTTCCAGTGTCGTAGCTCACGTGACTGTATCGATTCACAAGTGACGGAGCATTGACGCCGCGTGTCGGTAAGCGCTTACATTGGCACGGCTGGCCGGCCATCTCCCCACCGTCGAGGAGGAATCCGCCATGTCCGAAGCACCATCTCCCCGCTTACCGAGCCCACCCGGCAGGCGCCATCGCCTCCGTGTGGTCATCGCTGCCGCTGCCGCATTGGCGCTGGTCCCGGCGCTGTTCGCGGTAGTCCAGTCCAGTCAGGCCGACGCGGCACCCGCCGTCGTCACGCCGTCAGCGGTGCCCGCCCCGCCGACGGGCTTCTCCACCGTTTTCTCAGATGACTTCACCGGTGCCGCCAACACCGGCCTTGACACCACGAAATGGCTCTACGACCTGGGCACCAGCTACCCCGGCGGCGCCGGCAACTGGGGCACCGGCGAGGTGGAGAGCGAGACCAACAGCACCGCCAACGTGTTCCAGGACGGCAGCGGTCACCTGGTGATCAAGCCGATCCGCAGCTCGACCGGCGCCTGGACGTCCGGCCGGGTGGAGACCCAGTCGACCAGCTTCGCGGCACCCGCAGGTGGCGAGATGGAGATCACCGCGTCCATCGAGCAGCCCAACCCGGCCGTCGGTCTCGGCTACTGGCCCGCGTTCTGGGCGATGGGTGCCGCTGCCCGGCCGGTCGGCGCGACCAACTGGCCCAGCATCGGTGAGCTGGACATTCTCGAGGACGTCAACGGGATGTCCGACATCTCGCACACGTTCCACTGCGGCGTCGACCCCGGCGGCCCGTGCAACGAGACGACCGGCATCGGCAGTGGTCTGCTGGCCTGTGGCGGCTGCCAGACCGCGTTCCACACCTACTCGGTGATCGTGGACCGCACGAACACCTCGGCCGAGCAGTTGCGCTTCCTCAAGGACGGCGTCGTCGAGTTCACCGTCAACGAGAACCAGGTCGACCTCACCACCTGGACCAACGCCGTGGACCACGGGTTCTTCGTGATCCTCGACCTGGCCATCGGTGGCGCGTTCCCGAACGCCATCTGCGGTTGCGCGTCGCCGAGCGCGTCGACATCCTCAGGCGCCGGCATGACCGTGGACTACGTGGCCGTCTACCAGAAGCCCGGTGGCGGCACGACCGTTCCGCCGACCACGGTCCCCCCGACGACGGTCCCGCCGACCACCGTCCCGCCGACCAGCCCGCCGCCGGCAGGTGGTGGCGGCAGCGCGTTCTCGCAGATCAACGCGACCAGCGCATCCGCTTCGCACAACGCCACCAGTGAGGTCAGCACCGACGTCGGTGGTGGCACGGACTTCGGTCAACTCGCCAACGGCGCGTGGGCCGAGTACCCGAACGTCAACTTCGGCACCACAGGGGCGACACAGTTCGTCGGCCGGGTGGCGTCCGGAGCGGCAGCCGGGGTCAGCGGCCTGGTGGACGTCCGGCTGGACAGCGTCACAGGGCCGGTGATCGGCAGTTTCGCCATCGCCAACACCGGCGGCTGGCAGTCCTGGCGGACGGTGCCGGCCAACATCACCAGGACGACCGGCACGCACACGGTCTTCCTGACCTTCGACAGTGGGCAGCCAGCGCCCTTCGTGTCACTGCACTGGTTCAATTTCGGCGCCTGACCGGGCCGGGTCGCGCGGGCACCACTCGCGCGACCCGCTCCGCAGGGTGGTCGATCGACCGCGTACCGTCACGCACCGTGAGCGCGAGACAGACTCCCCATGCCCGCCCGCGGACGGCTCTCCTGGCAGTGGCCACGCTGGCATCCGCCCTGGTCGTAGCCGGTTTGTTGCCCGGTTGGGCAGCCGCGGGACCGGCCCGGCCGACCGCTCTGGCGGCTCTGACGGCGGTGAACACGCTGCCACCCACCCCGGACACCGCCTGGGGCATCGACCCGGCCACCGGTCAACTGGTGGTGACCGTCGCGAAGGCCGCGCCCGTCGTCGGTGCCGCCCGGCTGGCCGCACTGGCCGACCGGTTCGGCGGCGCGATGCGGATCGTCCACAGTCAGCGCTCCTTCACCGAGCAGGGGCTTGCCGATCCGCTCGGCCGCCACGACACGAGCGGGCTGCTGCTCGGCGGTGACGAGATCAGCGACGGCAAGATCATCTGTTCGGCAGGGTTCAACGTCGTCCGGCACGGCCAGCCCTACCTGCTCACCGCCGGCCACTGCACCGCGGGCCTGCCGGGCTGGCAGAACATCGGCCCGTCGGTCGTCTCCGAGTTCCCGTCCTCGGACTACGGCCTGATCAGGGACGATTCCGCGGACGCTCGCGGCGATGTCGACCTCTACGACGGCACCGTCCAGCCGATCACCGAGGTCGGCACGGCCGCCGTCGGCGAGCGGGTGTGTGCCAGCGGCCAGACCACCGAGGTCACGTGCGGCGAGGTCACCGCCGTCGACCAGACCGTGGACTACGGCAACGGCGACGTGGTCCACGGCCTGATCAAGACGAGCGTGCACACCGATCACGGCGACAGCGGTGGTTCGCTGTTCGATCGCTCGACCGGGCTGGGCATGGTGTCCGGCGGCGACGGCGACATCGACTACTTCCAGCCGCTCGCGCCCGCCCTGGCCAGGTACGACCTGGAACTGGCCATCCCGTAGGGCCTCAGCAGTCGCGCAGTGCCGGGCTCTGGTTGAGCAGCTGCCCCCGTGGCGACACGAAGGCCCGGTACGCGGCACCGTCCACAGCAGACGGTGCGAACGCGGCCACCCGGTGGCAGTTCTGGAATGCCAGCTTCACGCCGAAGTGGCGTTCCAGGCCGCCCCGGATGGCGTCGGAGGCCAGCGCGCGCAGCAGTTGGCCGCGCTCGGCCTCGCCGGGCGGCGGGACGGCGTGCTCGGTGAAGTCGACACTGCCGTCCTGCTCGCCTGCGACCTGGCTGATCACCTGCCACGCGTAGGGCAGTGACGTGCGCACGACGGCCACGAAGTCGGCGTCCGGCACGTCACCGAGTTCGGCGCGCTCCAGCAGTGCGGTGGGTACGTCCAGGGACATGACTCTCCTCAGTCGTTCGACAAACGGTAAGCGGTTTCAGTAGCTGAGCGCGAAGTCCGGATCGACCTGTTCTGCCAGGTCACGGCCGGTCCGCTCGTTGGCCCACGCCGCCGCGTTGCGCAGGTGGAACTCGATGCCCTGCCGGAGATAGCGGGCCGGATCCCTCGGCAGGCCGGTCACTGCCGCGTGCATGGCGGCGAGGGTCGCCCGGTTGGCCGGTTCGAGATCGTCGATCGGCCGGTGCCGACCCCGTTCGGCGGCCCGCACGTGGTCCGAGCGCCCCAGCCAGCCGAGCAGGTCAGGACCCACCCGCTCGCGCAGGAAGTCCAGGTCGTCGGCGTCGGAGACCTTGTTGCCGATGACGGCCAGTCGGACGCCGAAATCAGCCGCGTAGCCGGAGTACTGCCGGTAGACGCCGATGCTGCGCACGGTCGGCTCACACACCAGGAACGTCAGGTCGAACCGGGTGAACAGCCCGGAGGCGAACGCGTCGGCGCCTGCCGTCATGTCGACGACCACGTACTCGTCCGGCCCGTCGACGGTGTGGTTGAGCAGCAACTCCACCGCCCCGACCTTCGAGTGGTAGCACGAGACCCCGAGGTCGTCGGACGCGAACGGGCCGGTCACGGCGAGCCGGACGCCGCCGACCGTCCGCACACAGGCGGCGTGGATCGGGTTGTCCTCGACCACCCGCAGCAGCCGGGATCCGGTACCCGGCGGAGTGGTCTTGACCATCAGGTCGGCGGACGGGATGCGTGGGTTGTCGCCGCGCAGGTAGTCCTTGATCAGCGGCAGGTGCTCACCGAGGGTGGGCAGTGTCGCGGCCTCGGTCTCGGCGGCGCCGAGGGCCGCTGCCAGGTGTTGGTTGATGTCGGCGTCGATGGCCAGTACCGGCCGGTCGGCGGCGGCGAGGTGGGCGGCGAACAGCGACGCGAGCGTCGTCTTGCCGCTGCCGCCCTTGCCGACGAAGGCGATCTTCACAGGTGCTCCGCTGGGCAGGAGTGGACTCTACCCAGTTAGTGATATCGGTTTTCATTTTCAATCGCAAGACGACCCGCCCGAACGGGTCACGGCTGCGGCACTCAGGTGACTGGTACGGCCACCATCACCCTGTTGTCCGCGTAGCCGAGGGTGCCGCCGACCCACTCGCCGCCGCACGTGGCCACCACGATCCGCTGTGGCCCGGTGGCCGCGAACAGCGCGGGAGCCTGCTTGGGCAGCGTGCTCTTGTTCAGCGTCAGCACCTGCGTCACCCGGTAGCGCAGTTGCGCGCCGGAGTTGTCCCGGACGGTGATCACGGCGCCGATCTGGTCCTGCCACAACTCGGCGAACGGCCCCGTCACGCCTGCCCAGTTCACGTGGCCGGCGAACACCGTGGCGCCCGCCTTGGCGTCCAGCCCGGTGCCCCACCACACCGCCTGGTCCACTCCGGACGGAATGGGCAGCGAGCCGTCGTTCGCCACCTGGACGTGCACCAGGTAGGCGGTGCCGCCACGAGGCAGCCGGATGGTGTTGGGCAACTGCGTGCCCTGCACCGGCGCGACGGGTTTCACCGTCGTCGGCTGTGGCGCGGTGCTGGTCGGGGGCTTCGTCGTGCTGCTCGCCCGGTGGAGAGGCGCGGGCGGCTGGTGAGCCGCTGCCGCACCCGCCGGGCTGCCGGCCTGGTGCACGGCGACCACGTTCTGGCCCGGCAGCGGAGTCGCGAGGCCGGACAACTCGTCCCGCTGCACCACCTGGGTGGCCCCGGCGACCAGTATCGCGGCGCCGATCAGCGCCACGGCCGCCGTGCCGGCCACCGCGATCGGACGGCCACGCTTCGGCCGTTCCGGAGCAGGCTCGGCTATCGGTTCGAAGCCGCCGGGGAACTGGCCACCGGCCTCCAGGTCGTAGCCACCGCCGTAGCCTGCGGCGTCGAACACGGGCAGGCCCAGATCGGCAGCGCGGTGTCGCACCTGGTCACCGCCGCCGTGCTCGGCGGGCGGTCACCAGGCCGACGCAGCCCGCCGCGATCACCAGCAGGCCGCCGAACGCGACCAGTGCTGCCGGCGCCGGCTTGGTGAGCACCGACGACGACGCGGTCAGTGTCGGCGGTGGACCACCGGCCGGAATCGCCACCGGCACCTTGTTCGGCACGTTGGTCAGCGCCAGTTTCAGTGTCCCGCCCGCGATCAGGTTGCCGCACACCGTCGGTGGCGACTTCGGGTTGAACGCCTGGTCGTAGCCGGGCGGCGGGGCCGTCTCGATGACGCACACCTGCTGCGGCGTGTGCAGGCCGTCCGCGGTCGCGGTGCCGTCCTCGCCGGTGGTCAGCACCAGCGGCTTGCCGTCGGTGCCGGTGAGCGGCTGGCCGTCCGACCGCAGCGCCGGATTCCTCTTGTCCGGCCCGGTGAGTTCGAGCTTCACGCCGGGGATCGGTGCCTTGGTGTTGGCGTCGGTCTTGGTCACCGTCACCTTGCCCGGCGGGGTCTCTGCCGTGCCGGTCTGCGTCGACATGAGCGGCGTCGTGCCACCCGTGGTGACCACCTTCTGCACGTCGATGTCGGCGGGTATCCGCACCCTCGGGACGGCTGCCGGACTGTCCAAAGTGGCCACCAGCTTCGGGCTGGTGCCGGTCGGCGTCACGGCGACTGTCAGCGGGCTGCCGTCGGCCGGGGTGTTGACCACGTCGGTGGTGCCACCGCCGGGCAGCGTCGCATCGGTCGCCGTGAGGTTCACCGGCACGTCGGCCAGGCCCTTGCCGGCCGTGTTCAGCACGTTGACCGTCCAGTTGGCCGAGGTGCCGATCACCTGGGTCGTCGTGGGTGCGGCCATCGACGTCGTCCAGGGGCCGTGGTTCGCGCTGGCGTCCGCCTCCATCGTGGCGACCGCCTTCTGCGTGGCGGCCGGCAGCTTGCCCAGGTGGTAGTTGATGTCGTAGGCGATGTGCTCGAAGTCGTTGCTCGGGTCCAGTTGGGACGGAGTCTCCGGTGCGGCCGTCCACGCGTGCAGCAGATGCGCGAGTGCCGCCGCGTCGTCCGGCGATGTGGTGTTTCCGAAGCGCAGCAACAGATAGGAGATCTCGGCCGCGATCGTCGGGTTCAGCGCCTTGCCGAACTTCGTGTTCAGCACGTCGCCGTCGGAGTACTTCTCGTTGCTGTCCGGTGCCTTCAGCGCGAAGTCGACACACCAGACCTGCTGTCCGCCGACGATGAACGAGCCCATCCAGTCCGACGCGTCCGGATTGTGCAGGTAGGGCTGTGCCGGCGTGACGTTGAAGCCGATGCCCTCCTGGGTGGCCGCTGCCGCGATACCGGGACTGGCCAGGCTGGCCGCGCCGGTCAGCAGCAGTGTGCCGACCAGTCCGACGGCCAGTTTTCGCAGGGCCATGACGAGCGCTCCTCACGCGGTGAGCTGAGCCGTTGGCGACGACCGGTGGTCGCGCGGACACCAGTGGTGAGCCTGGTGTCACTGGACGAACCTGACAAGCCGCCGTCGGGTGGACCCGCGACAGACCGTGTCGACCTTCTTGATCGCCTCAGGTAGCCGTGCTTGAGCCATCGGTGTGAGAGACGCGCCCGGGCCGCACGAGCCGTGACTACTGGGAGTAGCGCAACGTCCATCTGGGTGAACGGCCGGCGTCCGGCTAGGCTTGGCGACCACGGGTGGGGGGCCACCGTGGAACCGTTTGACGCGCCGAAGCGTTCTCACGGATGTCAGGGTCGATGTACGGGGCCGATGGCCAGGAGGATCAGGTGCGAGCGACCAGCAACCCAGCTTTCCGTAGGCTGCCGCGAAACGGCTACGGAAACCCGACGGCTCAGCCCGGTGGGCAGGCTTACGGCGCCTTCCAGACGGCGGCTGACCGGCCGATGACCATCGACGACGTGGTCGTGAAGACCGCGCTCACGCTCGGCCTCGCAGTCGTCACCGGCGCCCTCACCATTCTGTTCCATGCGTGGGCGCTGGCCATTCCCGCGCTGCTCGTCGGCCTCGTCGTGTCGATGGTCATCATCTTCAAGCAGAAGCCGAGCGCCGCGTTGGTGCTGACGTACTCGGCGGCCGAGGGCATTCTGCTCGGCGCGATCACCGGCCTGTTCGAGTCGGTCTACCCGGGCATAGCGTTCCAGGCGATCCTCGGCACGTTCGGCGTGTTCGCGGCGATGCTGATCGTCTACAAGACAGGTGCGGTCCGTGTCACACCGAGGCTGACCAAGTGGATCATCGGTGCCACCGTCGGCGTCGTCATCGTGATGCTGGCCAACCTGGTGATCAGCCTGTTCGGCGGCAGCCTCGGCATCCGCAGCGGCGGCCCGCTGGCCATCGTGTTCAGCCTCATCGTGATCGGCATCGCGGCGTTCAACCTGCTGCTGGACTTCGAGCAGGCCGACCGGATGATCCGTGGCGGCTACCCGGCCAAGTGGGCCTGGTACGCGGCCTTCGGCCTGATGACCACGCTGGTCTGGCTGTACCTGGAGATCCTGCGGCTGCTGTCCTACCTGCAACGCAGCTAAGGCCTTTGCGCGCAGCGGGGCGGGAAGGCCTCAGAGCAGTTCGAGATCGCCGATCAGCCATCGGTCCCCCGACCGGACGAGTGTGATCCGCAACTCGCTGCGCTGTACCCGCGGTTTCGACGTGCTGGTGTTGGTGAGCGACTGGTTCACCAGTACCAGCACGTCGGCCGTTGTGCCCGGGGTCTCGTCCTGGATGCCGACCGCGACCACCTGTCCCGTGGACACCGAGTGGTCGGCGCGTAGCTGAGATGCCTTGCCCTGGCTGGTCGCCGTGTACTGCTTGGCGAAGCCGGGCGTCGAGTCGTCGGCCACCGCCTTGAACGCGGAGGCCAGATCCCGGTAGTCGTAGCTGGTCAGGTCCACGGCGTAGCGGGAGGCGTCGCTGAGCGCCTCGGACCGTTCGGTCGCCAGAGTGGTCGCCTGCCGGCTCAGCGCGACCGCGCGTAAACCGAGGTAGCCCGCTGCCGCGATGAGCAGCAGGATCATCACGAGCACGGTGAACCTGCCCGGCCCGAGCAGTCGGCGCCACCAGCCGTGTTCGCTCATTTCGCTCCCGCGTTGCACTGGACAGATCTTGCCGGAAAACTCCGGAGTAGACCGTCGGAAACCGCCGGCGCGGAACGATGGGTGGATGTGGAACAACGGCCGGGTGTTCGCCCCGACCCGGGATTCGCGCTGCTGGAGCTGTACGAGGTGGCGCTGCCCGAGGTCTACGGCTACCTGCTGTCCCGATGTGGACAGCGGGCGCTGGCCGAGGATCTGACCGAGGAGACGTTCGTCGCGGCGCTGACCGCGTGTCAGCGGCCCACGCCGCCGGATCTGTCGGTGGCGTGGCTGATCGGCGTGGCCCGGCACAAGCTGGTGGACCACTGGCGGCGGGTGGCCCGCGAGGAGCGGGGCCTGCGGGTGGTGGCCGGTCAGCGGGTGGAGCCGGATGATCCGTGGGACGAGCGGCTGGACGCGCTGGTGGCCAGGCAGGTGCTGGCCAAGCTGGGGCCGCACCACAGGGCTGCGTTGACCCTGCGATATCTCGACGGCCTGCCGGTGGCTGACGTCGCCAACTACCTCGATCGCACCGTGCACGCGACGGAGGCGTTGTTGGTGCGTGCCAGGTCCGCGTTCCGCAAGTCCTATGTGGATTCCACTGAGCCGGGAACGGAGGGCCGGTCATGACGGAACACAGTGATCCGTTGGACGTCCTCCGTGCGGCCGTCGTGCCGACCGAGCCGGACGCGGCGTTCGCCGCGCGCCTGCGTGCTCGGCTGGAGTCCGCGCTGCTGAATCCGGAGGGAGCAGACATGACCGTTCAGACTGAGCCAGTTGTCGTTGATGAGAACGCACCGAGCGAGGGCGATGTCGCCTACTCGTCGCTGTGGGTGCCGGACCTGGACAGGGCCAGGGCGTTCTACACGTCCGCGCTGGGCTGGCAGATCGAATCGGGCCGGCAGGTCGCCGGGGTGACGCCGCCGATGGGCATACTGGGCGACGCGCCGGACGGCACGCTGTTCCTGTGCCACGCGGTGGACGACGTCGATGCTGCACTCGTGCGGATCACGGCTGCGGGCGGCCAGGCGGGGGAGCCGGTCGAGGAGCGGTTCGGGCTGGTCGCCGAGTGCACGGACAACCAGGGCATGAAACTGGCGGTGTTCCACGCGCCTCGGGCGAGCCGTCGGCCTGCCGGGCAGCCCGGTCCGGGCGGGTTGCTGTACCTGACGGTGCAGGTGCCGGACTCGAAGCTGTTCCGGGACTTCTACGGGTCGGTGTTCGGGTGGACGTTCACACCGGGCCGGATCGACGATGGCTGGGGCGTGAGCGGGATCAGTCCGATGATGGGCATGCACGGCGGTGCGGACCGGCCGGTGGTGGTGCCGATGTACGGAGTGCGGGACGTCGCGGCGGCGGTGACCGCGGTGCGCGCCGCTGGGGGGACGTCGACGGAGCCTGAGTTGATGCCTTACGGCACCACGGCGAACTGCACCGATGACCAGGGAGTGAGCTTCTACCTGGGCCAGGTGTAGCGGTCGGGTTCGGGGATTCGACACGCCAACGGGAGCGGTCGACTCACCGACGAGAAGTCAAGTCGGCCGCAGGCGCGGCCGACTCGCCCGCCGGATAGCTCGACACACCGGCGCAGGCGGTCGACACGCCGATCGGGGGCCGAGCAGCGCGGGAACAGTCGACCCGCCCTCCGGGGAGGGCGACTCGTCATCCCAAGCGGTCGATACGCGACATAGGCCGGATGGGGCGCGGGAACAGTCGACCCGCCCTCCGGGGAGGGCGACTCGTCATCCCAAGCGGTCGACACGCGACATAGGCCGGATGAGGCGCGGGGACAGCCGACTCGCCCGCCGGCGCGGTCGACTCGGCCCCGGAACGGGCAACATGCCGGCGTGGATGGTCGGCTCAGTGCCGGAGTGCCGGAGTGCGCTTGAGCGGCCGACTCGCCCGCCGGTGCGGCCGACTCGCCCGCCGGTACGGCCGGGTCGCGCGCCCGGGAGGTCGACTCGCGTGGCCGGCACCTCGGCGTCGAGTCGGGCCCGGGAGCGGTCGACTCGCCCGGTGGAACCGTCGACATGCCAAACCCGTCGGTCGACATGCGAAAGGTGGCCGGGCCGATGACAGTCCGGCCCGGCCACCCACTCACGCTCGAGGATCAGCTGAGTCGCTCCAGCACCATCGCCATGCCCTGCCCGCCACCGACGCACATGGTTTCCAGGCCGAACTGCTTGTCGTGGAACTGCAGCGAGTTGATCAGCGTCGTCGCGATCCGGGCGCCCGTCATGCCGAACGGGTGGCCCACTGCGATCGCGCCGCCGTTGACGTTCAGCCGGTCGATGTCGATACCCAGGTCCTGGTAGGACGGGATGACCTGAGCGGCGAAGGCCTCGTTGATCTCCACGAGGTCGATGTCGCCGATGCTCATGCCGGCCTTGGCAAGCGCCTTCTTCGACGCCTCGACCGGGCCGAGGCCCATGATCTCCGGCGACAGACCGGTGACACCCGTCGACACGATCCGAGCGAGCGGCGTGATGCCGAGTTCCTTGGCCTTCGTGTCGGACATGATCACCAGCGCGGCGGCGCCGTCGTTCAGCGGGCAGCAGTTGCCCGCCGTGACCCGCCCGTCCGGCCGGAACACCGGCTTCAACGTCGACGTCTTCTCGTACGTGACGCCGGGCCGGGGCCCGTCGTCGGCGGCCAACACCGTGCCGTCGGGCAGCGTGATCGGCGTGATCTCCCGCTGCCAGAAGCCGGCTGCGATGGCCTTCTCCGCGAGGTTCTGCGACCGTACGCCGAACTCGTCCATCTCCTGTCGGGAGATGTTCTTCAACCGAGCGAGGTTCTCCGCGGTCTGGCCCATCGCGATGTACACGTCGGGCACGGTGTTGTCCTCGCGCGGGTCGCGCCACTCGTCGGTGCCGCTCTCCGCGGTGGTCACCGTGCGGGCGGTGGCCTCGTCGAACAGCGCGTTGTGCGTGTTCGGCCACGAGTCGGAACTGCCCTTGTCGAACCTCGAAACAGTCTCGACACCGGCGCTGATGAACACGTCGCCCTCGCCGGCCTTGATCGCGTGCATCGCCATCCGGCTGGTCTGCAGGCTGGACGAGCAGTACCGGGTCACCGTGCACCCGGGGATCTGGTCGTAGCCCAGCAGCACCGCGATGACCCGGCCCATGTTGAAGCCCTGTTCACCGCCGGGCAGGCCGCAGCCCAACATGAGGTCGTCGATGTCCGCCGGGTTGAGTTCGGGCACCTTGTCCAGCGCGGCCCGCACGATCTGCACAGTCAGATCGTCCGGCCGGATGCTGACCATCGAGCCCTTACCCGCTCGACCGATCGGCGACCTGGCTGCGGAGACGATCACTGCCTCTGGCATAACGGCACTCCCTCGTGTCGGTGCGGACCTCACCCGACCATAGTGTCGCGCCGCCTCGGCGGAAATGTGATGTCAACCGAATCTCGTTCGGTACAGAGACCGGTCAGCCCGTCGCCAACGTCCGCCCGCCCACCGACGGCAGCACGGCCGACGGCTCGACGGCGTCCGAAGCCAGCGCCGCCGCGGTCCGCCGGTCGGCCTGCTCGTGCTGCGACCGCACGGCCCGTTCCGCCGTCCACACCCCGGCGGCGGTGCACACGGGCGCCAACAGCACAGCGGCGGCAGCCTCGTAGCCAGCGGCGTTCGGGTGGAACTTGTCCGGGCTGAACAGGTCCTCCGGCCGGGCGAAGAACTCCGGCGACAGCAGCGCTGCCAGCGACACCGGAATGCACCCGGCCCGCTCGACGGCCACCCGCTGCGCCCTGGCCAGCAGCAGGCTCCACACCCTGGCCACTTCACGCAACGGCTGCGGGATCGGCCGGATCGCGCCGAGATCGGGACACGTGCCGACCACCACGTTCACCCCGGCCGCACGCAGCCGCAGCAACTGGATGCCGAGCAGCCGGGCCGAGTCGCGCACCGACAGCCGGTCGGTCACGTCGTTGGCTCCGATGATGACCAGCGCCACGGTCGGCGGGTCGGCCAGCGCGCGGTCCACCTGGTCGGCCAGGTCGCGGGTGGTCGAGCCGCTGATCGCGTACGTGGTCAGCCACACCGGCCGGTGCGCCTCCTCGGCCAGGCCACCGGCCAGCAGCGTGCCGGGCAACTGGGCAGGCAGGTCGACGCCGAGACCTGCGGCGGACGAGTCGCCGATCACAGCGAACCGCAGCGGGTCGGGGCCGGTGCCGAAGGGGAGTGGACCCTGGCCGTCCGGCAGGTACACGCCGTCGGCGTTGAACGGCGGATACTCCGGCCGCCCGATCACCGTCCGGGCGCGTTTCGCCTGCTCGGACAGCAGCCCGAAGGCAGCCCCCGACAGTCCGCCGACCGCCCCGGCCACCACGGCCGCGGTCCGAAATCCGCGATACCCGATCATCCGACCCACCTCCCCGGGCAAGGCCCGGCACCTCCGCTCAATCAATGGAACCAAGCGGCAGGCCTGTTCGTTCCCTCGCTCCCTCTAAAGAGCCTCCTAAAGAGCACCCCGCAAGAAAGGCCACTCTGTAGAGGATCGTTTCCCGACCGACATCGGTTAGCAGCCACGACCTGCAGGTACGCTGCGCCCACCGATACGGACACCGGAAGGACACCGAGGTGGAGTACGCCGAACACATCGCCGACCTGGTGGGCGACACCCCCCTCGTGCGGCTGAACTCGGTCACTGACGGCCTGGCACCACTCGTGCTGGCCAAGATCGAGTACTTCAACCCCGGCGGGAGTGTGAAGGACCGGATCGCGCTGCGCATGGTCGAGGCGGCCGAGCGGTCCGGTGAGCTGCGCCCCGGCGGCACCATCGTCGAGCCCACCTCGGGCAACACCGGCGTCGGCCTGGCCATCGTGGCCCAGCGCAAGGGCTACAAGTGCGTGTTCGTGTGCCCGGACAAGGTCTCCGAGGACAAGCGGGACGTGCTCAAGGCGTACGGCGCCGAAGTGGTGGTCTGCCCTACGGCCGTGCCGCCGGAGCACCCCGGGTCGTACTACAACGTGTCCGACCGGCTGGTCAGGGAGATCGACGGCGCCTGGAAGCCCAACCAGTACGCCAACCCGGAGAACCCGGCCAGCCACTACCACTCCACCGGGCCCGAACTGTGGAAGCAGACCGAGGGCCGGATCACCCACTTCGTGGCCGGTGTGGGCACCGGCGGCACCATCAGCGGCACCGGCCGGTTCCTCAAGGAGGCGAGCGACGGTCGGGTCAAGATCATCGGTGCCGACCCGGAGGGCTCCGTGTACTCCGGCGGCTCGGGCCGGCCGTACCTGGTGGAGGGCGTCGGCGAGGACTTCTGGCCGACCACCTACGACAAGGACATCTGCGACGAGATCATCGCGGTGTCCGATGCCGACTCCTTCGAGATGACCCGACGGCTGGCCCGCGAGGAAGCGTTGCTGGTCGGTGGTTCCTGCGGGATGGCGGCCGCCGCGGCACTGCGGTTGGCCGAGCGGCTCGGCCCGGACGACGTCGTCGTGGTGCTGCTGCCCGACGGCGGCCGGGGCTATCTGTCCAAGGTGTTCAACGACCAGTGGATGTCCGCGTTCGGCTTCCTGCCGCCAGACTCGTCCGGTGCCACCGTCGGCGACGTGTTGCGCCGCAAGGACGGCACGCTGCCCGACCTGGTGCACACGCACCCCAACGAGACGGTCGGCGAGGTCGTCACGATCCTGCGCGAGTTCGGCGTCTCGCAGATGCCGGTGGTCAACGCGGAGCCGCCGGTGATGGCGGCCGAGGTGTCCGGCGCGGTCATCGAGCGTGACCTGCTGGAGGCGCTGTTCACCGGGCAGGCCCAGCTGACCGACCGGGTCGAGGCGCACATGTCGCCGCCGCTGCCCTCCATCGGCGCGGGCGAGCCGGTCAGCGCCGTGATGACGCTGCTGTCCAAGGCCGACTGCGTGATGGTGCTGCTGGACGGCAAGCCTGCCGGCGTCGTCACCCGGCACGACGTGCTCGGCTTCCTGGCCGGCCGCTGATCAACCTGCGGTCATGCACACGCCAGCACGGCGGATGGTCTAGCGTTGGTGACTACCTGTATGCCGGTATTGCGCCGACGCACCAGCCTAGGGAGTTGGAAACCCGATGAGCTCTCCACAGCCGCCCGAGAATCAGCCAGGTCAGGGTGGCGGCCAGCCGCCGCAGAGCAGTGACCCGGCGCTCGCCGGCTCGGGTCCGACCCAGGTTGTGCAGCCTGGCCAGCCCGGCACCGGCAGCAACCCGGCCCCGGATGCCACCCAGGTGGTGCGCCCCGGCCAGCCGGACGCCACCCAGGTGGTGCCGCCGGGTCAGTCGATGCCCAACTACGGCCAGTACACGTCCGGCGCACAGCCGCAGCAGCCCTACGGCGCACCGCAGCAGCAGTACCAGCAGCCGGGCCAGTACCCGCAGCAGCAGCAGCCCGGCCAGCCCGGCTACGGCCAGCAGCAACAGCAGGTGCCCGGCTACGGCGCACCCGCCTACGGCCAGCAGCAGCCCTACGCGGCCCCAGGCCAGCAGCCCGGCTACGGGCAGCAGCCCGGTTACGGCCAGCCCGGCCAGCAGTCCGGCTACGGCCAGCCCGTCGGCCAGCCCGCCTACCCGGGCTACGCCCCCGGCCAGCAGGCAGGCGCCGGTGCCAGCCAGACGCAGATGGTGAACTGGGCCGTGCTCGGCGTGGTGGCCCTGATGTCGCTCCTGGCGGCCATCCTGACCATCACCCTGTGGACCGCGGCCAGTGGTGGCAGCAACCCGTGTGACGGCCTGACCGGCGCGGAGTTGCAGGCGTGCAACCAGGTCACCCAGAACGTGGACACGGGCATCCCGGCCGCGGCGACCATCTACTTCATCCTGCTGATCATCGGCGGCGTCGCCGGTGTGGCGGGCGCTGTGCTGTTGTTCCTGAAGAAGTTCGTCGGCCAGTGGGCCGTCCTCGCGGGCGGCGCCGTGCTGCTGCTGTTCTCCGTCATCTTCATGGCCCAGTACGCGTCCGAGGGCAGGCTGGTCTACGACCTGATCGCGGGCATCGTCGTGGCAGGTGCCGGTGCGCTGGCGTTCTTCCCGCAGACCCGGGAGTACCTGGGTCTGCCCGCCGTCGCCAGCACCGGCTACGGCCAGGTCGCCGGTTTCGGTCAGGTCAACCCGTACGCGGCCCAGCAGCCCAACCCGTACGGCCAGCAGCAGCCGCAGCAGCCCTACGGTGCGCCGCAGCAACAGCAGCAGTACCAGCAGCCCGGCCAGTACCCGCAGCAGCAGCCGCAACCCGGTCAGTACCAGCAGCCGGGTACGGGTGGTTTTCCGCAGCAGGGACCGGCTTCCGGTGGTTTCCAGCAGCCCGGTGGCTACGGTCAGCCGCCGCAGCAGCAGCCGCCGCAGGGTTGGTGAGACGGCCTACGTCGGCAGTGGAGTGACGACGTAGGCTGGCCTCATGACGGACAGCACCACACCGCAGGGGGCGCGGGCTGGCTTCGCCACCAGGGCGATCCACGCCGGCCAGCACCCGGACCCGGTCACCGGCTCGGTGATCGTGCCCATTCACGCGACCTCCACCTATGCCCAGGACGGCGTCGGTGGCCTGCGGTCGGGCTTCGAGTACTCGCGCACCGGCAACCCGACCAGGGCGGCACTGGACGAATGCCTTGCCGCACTGGAGAACGGGCGGTTCGCGCGGTCGTTCTCGTCCGGCATGGCGGCCACCGACGTGCTGCTGCGGGCGGTGTGCCGGCCGGGTGACCACGTGGTCATTCCGGACGACGCCTACGGCGGCACGTTCCGCCTGCTGGACAAGGTGTTGCGGCTCTGGGGTGTCGAGTACACGGCGGTGCCGGTGTCCGATGTGGACGCCGTACGCGCCGCCTGCCGGCCGAACACCAAGGTGGTCTGGTGCGAGACACCGACCAACCCGATGCTGAACATCGCCGACATCGCTGCGCTGGCCGGCGTGGCACACGGTGTCGGTGCGCGGCTGGTGGTGGACAACACGTTCGCGTCGCCGTACCTGCAGCAGCCGCTGGACCTGGGTTCCGACGTCGTCGTGCACTCCACCACGAAGTACCTCGGTGGCCACTCCGACGTCGTCGGCGGCGCGCTGATCACGTCGGAGCAGGAACTGATCGAGCAGGTGCAGTTCCTGCTCAACGCCGCTGGCGCGATGCCCGGCCCGTTCGACGCCTGGCTGACGCTGCGTGGGGTCAAGACCCTGGCGCTGCGGATGGAACAGCACAGCGACAACGCCGAGCGGGTGGTCGAGTTCCTGACCGCGCACCCGAAGGTGACCGGCGTGCGCTACCCGGGCCTGGCCGAACACCCGGGGCACGAGGTGGCCGCGAAGCAGATGCGCAGGTTCGGCGGCATGGTGTCGTTCACCGTTGCCGGTGGCGAGCAGGCGGCGCTGGACGTGTGCGCGAGGACGAAGCTGTTCACGCTGGCCGAGTCGCTGGGTGGTGTCGAGTCGCTGATCGAGCACCCCGGGCGGATGACGCACGCCAGCACGGCTGACTCGGTGCTTGAGGTGCCGAGCGATCTGGTCCGGCTGTCGGTCGGCATCGAGGACGCCGACGACCTGGTCGAGGACCTCCGGACGGCCCTGGGCTGATCGACCCCGGACTGATCGACCCCGGCCTGACCGCTACGGGCGGTTCTGGTTCTGTGGCAGCGCG
>DASXYT010000389.1:0-1581 GCA_036502345.1 Pseudonocardiaceae bacterium
CCTGGCGGTGGTGCTGCCTACCTGGATCGTGGGCCAGGTGGTCAAGTTCCCGCTGAACGAGTACGAGACGGCCACGCTGATGGCGGACAATGCCTCGTACTTCAGCGCGACCTCGCTGACCGAGAAGACCGGCGTCACCATGCAGGCCACCTACACGATCAAGGGCGACGGCAAGGCCGGCACCTCGTCCACCGCCGTGTGGAACGAGTACAGCTACGTCTACGACCTGACGAACCACCAGCCGGTCCAGGAGGCGAGCCGCCGGTTCGCGTTCGACCGCAAGACCGCCGAGCTCACCATGTGCTGCGGCGCCAACATCGACGGCAACGCCAGGATCCAGCAGCGCGGCCTGGTCGGCAACGTGTTCCCGATCGGCACCAAGAAGCAGACCTACCAGGTCTTCGACACCACGCTGAACAGGCCGGTGCCGTTCCCGTTCGCCGGGACCGCCACCGTGCACGGCACCGAGGCCTACATCTTCACCGAGGACGTCGGCCCGGTGCAGGTCGCCACCCAGGCGGTGCCCGGCTCGCTGGTCGGCCTGAGCGCGAACTCGGTCACGCTGCCGGAGTTCTACGAGCTGCACCTGACCTACTACGTGGACCCCGAAACCGGCGCGCTGATCAACGTCCAGGAGCACCAGACGGTGACCCTGCACAACCCCGCGACCGGCGCCCAGGCCCTGCTGCTCTTCGACGCTAACCTGAAGGCCACCCCGGCCACCGTCGACGCCATCGCCAAGCTGGACACCAGCGGCCGGAACGAGCTCACCCTGCTCAAGGTGATCCTGCCGCTGGTCCTCGGCCTCGTCGGCCTCGTCGCCCTGGTCGCCGGCATCCTCCTCGGCCGCGGCCGGCGTCCCGCCGTCAACGACGAATCCAGCGTGATGTCCCCCGAGTACACCAGCTAGCCCGGATACCAGCCAGCCCGGATACGAGCTAGCGCAGGAGCAGGCGGGCGGCCAGTTCGAGGTGGCTGCTCACGTCGTCCGCCGACGCCCGCCTGGTTACCCAGGCGACCAGGTTGGACAGCCACACGTCGCCGATCACCCGGGCGATCGCGATGTCGTCGGCCGACGGCTGGCCGTCGTGCATGGCCCGGGTGAACATCTTTTCCATCTGCCGGGCGACCGCGTTCACCTCGTTGGCGGCACTCGGGTCGGCGAACATGAACGCCCTGGTCATGGCCTCGGTGAGCATCGGCTCGCGCTGCATCGTGCGGGTGACGCGGGACAGCACGTAGAGCATCCGGTCATACGGCGTGTCGCCCGGGATCGGCCGCCGGTCGAGCTTCTCCTGGGTCCGCTCGAACTCCTGCACCAGCGCGGATACCAGCAGGTGGATCTTGGAGGGGAAGTAGCGGTAGAGCGTGCCGAGCGCCACGTCGGCCCGTTCGGCCACCGTCCGCATCTGCACCGCGTCGTAGCCGCCCTTGGAGGCCAGCGCCAGCGTGGCGTCCAGGATCCGCTTGCGCCGCTCGCGCTGCGCGGCCGAGCCGAATTCCGCCTCGGCCGCGACGCCGAGCGCGTCGCTGGTACGTGTTCTCGCTGTTGCCATTGAGATCCTTCGTCATAGCCGTCCG
>DASXYT010000390.1:0-22422 GCA_036502345.1 Pseudonocardiaceae bacterium
CTCCTGAGTTGCGTCGTGCGCTGGTTCGGGTTGCGCGGGTGCCGCGGCTGTTGGTGGCCAGTGACTACGACGGCACCCTGGCCCCGATCGTGGCCGATCCGGAGCAGGCCAGGGCGTTGCCGGAGTCGGTGGGGGCGTTGCGGGTGCTGGCCGGGTTGCACGAAACCACCGCCGCGGTGATCTCCGGACGGGCCCTGCGGGATCTGGCCACGTTGTCGCGGCTGCCCGCGGAGGTGCATCTGGTCGGGTCGCACGGCTCGGAGTTCGATGTGGGGTTCGTGCACGCCCTGGATGGCAACGCCCGCGCCCTGCACCGGCGCCTGTCGGGCAGGTTGGAGGAGTTGGTCGAGGGCACGGTCGGGGTGGGTTTGGAGGTCAAACCGGCCTCGATCGCGGTGCACGTGCGCCGCGCGGATCCGGAGACGGCGGAGCGGGTGCTCAGTGCGGTGCGGGAGGGCCCGGCGGGCTGGTCGGGGGTGTCGGTCACCGAGGGCAAGGCGGTGATCGAGTTGGCGGTGATCGCCACGAACAAGGGCCACGCCCTGGATGTGTTGCGGCATGAGGCGGGGGCGTCGGCGGCGGTGTTCGTGGGTGATGACGTGACCGACGAACGCGCGTTCGCCCGGTTGGCGGGTCCGGATGTGGGTATCAAGGTCGGTGGTGGGGCCTCCTCGGCGGGGTTCCGGGTGGCTGATCCGGGTGCGGTCGCGACGGTGTTGGCGTTTTTGGTGGAGGAGCGGCGGGCGTGGCTGTATGGGGAGTCCGCGCCGCCGATCGAGCGGTTGTCGATGTTGGCGAATGAGTCGTCGGTGGCGTTGGTGACCCCGGATGCGCGGGTGTCGTGGTTGTGTCATCCGGGCCCGGATTCGGCGGCGGTGTTCGCGGATTTGGTGGGGGGTGCGGGGGCGGGGCATTTCAGTGTCCGCCCGGAGCGTAATGGGCTGCCGTTGGGGCAACGCTATGTGCCGGGGACGATGACGGTGCAGACCCGCTGGTCACAGTTGTTGGTGTCGGATTATTTGGTGCATGGGTTGCCGCCGCACCGTACCGACATCGTGCGGGTGGTGTCGGGGTCGACGCGGGCGGTGGTGACCTTCGCGCCGCGCCCGGAGTTCGGGCAGGTCCCGGTGCGGTTGCGGGTGGAGTCGGAGGGGTTGCGGGTGGTGGGTACGGGTGATCCGCTGGTGTTGCGCTCGCCGGGGGTGGTGTGGGAGGTGTCCTCGGATGGGATGCACGAGACCGCCACCGCGACGGTGGCGGTGTCGCCGGGTGAGCCGGTGGTGTTGGAGTTGCGGTGCGGCACGACGGATCTGGCCGCCTCCGGCATCCCGGAGACGGACAGTCGGGCGGTCGCGGAACGGTATTGGTCGGAGTGGGTGGCTGGTTTGAGGCTGCCGGGTAGGGCGCGGGAGATGGTGTCGCGTTCGGCGTTGACGTTGCGGGGTTTGTGTCATGAGGAGACCGGCGGGATCATGGCCGCCGCGACGACGTCGTTGCCCGAGGAGATCGGGGGGGTGCGGAATTGGGATTATCGGTATTGCTGGTTGCGGGATGGGGCGATGACGGCGGCGGCGTTGGTGTCGTTGGGTTCCACGGGTGAGGCGGAGGGGTATTTGGGGTGGTTGGGTGCGGTGATCGAGGCGTTGCCGGGTCCGGAGTATCTGCATCCGTTGTATACGTTGGCGGGTGGGGCGTTGGGTGCGGAGGCGGTGATCGACACGTTGCCTGGTTATGCGGGGTCGCGTCCGGTGCGGGTGGGGAACCTGGCTAATCAGCAGGTCCAGTTGGATGTGTTCGGTCCGGTGGTGGATCTGGTGGTGGGGTTGGCTGATGCGCGGGGGGAGTTGCGTGATGGTGAGTGGGTGATGGTGGAGGCGATGGCCCGGGCGGTGGCGGCGCGGTGGGCGGAGCCTGATCATGGTATTTGGGAGGAGCGGCACACTCCGCGTCATCATGTGTATTCGAAGGTGCAGTGTTGGGTCACCATCGATCGGGCGTTGAGGTTGGCCGATAGGTGGGGTCGGGTGGCGGATCCGGTGTGGGTGGGGTTGCGGGAGAAGATCGCCGAGGATGTGGTGACGCATGGGTGGCATGGTGAGGCGTGTGGTGGGATCGGTGCGTTCACCACGGCGTATGACGGTCTGGATCTGGACGCGGCGTCGCTGCATGTGGGCTTGTCGGGGTTGCTGGATCCCGGTGATGAACGCTTCGCTGCGACGGTGACGGCGGTGGAGGCGGAGTTGCGGTCGGGGTCGACGGTGTATCGGTATCACCGTGATGATGGGCTGCCGGGGAATGAGGGTGGTTTCCATTTGTGTGCTGCGTGGATGATTGAGGCGTATGTGTTGACGGGTCGCCGGTCGGAGGCGGAGGAGTTGTTCGAGCAGTTGGTGGATGCCGCCGGGCCGACGGGGTTGTTGCCGGAGGAGTACGACCCGATCGCGGAGCGGTCGTTGGGGAATCATCCGCAGGCGTATTCTCATCTCGGCTTGATTCGCTGCGCGCAACTGCTGGACCACTGACGAACGGAACACCACCCGTGGCTGGGACGATGGAGACAGTCGGCCGATCCGACGTCCGGGAAGTGGCCGCGGTGCTCGGCAGGGCGTTCGTCGACGATCCGGTGATGGCCTATCTCCTGCCCGGCAAACGTGACCGCCGTCGGGCGGCGGCGCTCTTCGCGGCGACCAGCAAGTGGTACTACATGCAGCACGAGGCCACCGAGATCATCTGGGAGGACGGCCAGGTGCGCGGTGCCGCCGTCTGGGCGCCACCGGGGCAGTGGTCCCCGCCGATGGGGCGCCAACTACTCGCCCTACCCTCCGTCCTCGCCGCCCTGCGAATGCGGGTGACCGCCGCCTCGGTGCTGTTCGCCGCCAGCGCCAAGGTGCACCCGGTGGCGCCGCACTGGTACCTGACCGCGATCGGCGTCGACCCGGAGGCCCAGGGCAAGGGCTTCGGCGCGGCGCTGCTCAGGTTCCGGCTGAAGCGGTGCGACGAGACCGGTGCCCCGGCCTACCTCGAGGCCAGCAAGTTCGCCAACGTCGCCTACTACGAACGGTTCGGCTTCCAGGTGCTGGACGAGATCCCGGTCGACGGCGGTCCGACGACATGGGGCATGTGGCGGGAGCCGGGCGCGGGCTGAGCCGCCAATAGATTCACGTTCGCCGCGTCGATCACGAACCGTTGCCGCCCCTCACCTGATGGGGTGGTTGTTAGACCCGGCTGATGAATGGCGTGCCGCTGCCGCTGGGTCACGCTGACGTGACCAGCGAAAGGGGGCCGACATGCACGGCACCAGAGGGTTCCAATCGGCGATCGTCCGGGTAGTGGTTGTCGCGGGTCTGCTCGCCGGCTTCTCGTCGGCGTCCGCAGCACATGCGACGGCGGCCGGGGTGGCGTCAGCCGGTTCTGCGGAGGTGGTGCGCAACGGGAAGGACGTGCCGGTGGCGCCCGTCGGCCCGTGCAGCCTGACCGGCGCCCAGCACGGTTCGTCCAACGGCGCCAGCAAGAACGGCATCGTCAGCTTCGGCAGCGCCACGTCCTCGTGCAGCACCGACAAGAAGAACACACCAGTACGTCGGTGGCCAACGGCACCAAGTTCACGCTGTCCGCGCTGACCGACTACGGCGGCCCGACCATCAAGGTGGCCAGCTACTCGGTGACCTGCGCCGCCACCCAGACCGGCACCAACGCCTCCTGGCAGTTCAGCGGCCTCACCGGAGTTGTCGTGCCCAAGCAGGTCCCGAACAACTACAAGATCGCCGTGAAGTCCGACAACGGCAAGCTGCTGGCCAACGTGATCCTCAACGAGGTGATCCTGCCCGACCCGAACGACGGCAGCATCACCCTGAACATGATGCACATCCAACTGTTCCCGAACGGCGTACCGAAGAACAGCACTCCGATGAGCGGCGACATCTACGTGGGTTCCACGTCCTGCTCGCCGACCGCCTGAGCACTGCCGCCATCTGCCCGCCCGGCCGACGTGAGTTGCTGGGCGGGCAGATCCGCGGAGTGCGACCACAGGCGCCACGCCCTCGGCGCCGGGTGGTCGTGCCGGGAGCCCGCTTCGGCGAACCGCAGCCGGATCCTGGCTCCGCCCAACCTGCCCCTGTCCACGTGGATCGTCCCGCCGGTCGCCACCACGGCGTGCCGCGCGATGTCCAGGCCGAGCCCGGTCGATCCCCGGCTGCTGGCGCCCCTGCGCAGCGCGGCCTCGCTGTCGGCGATGCCGGGGCCCGCGTCCTCGACCACCAGGGTCACCCAGCCCGCGTACCGGACCACGGACGCGGCGAACGGCGTGCCGGCAGGCGTGTGCTGGAAGACGTTGCCCAGCAGCGAGTCGACCACCGCGCCCACGTCCTTGTCCAGCAGCCCGACCGGCGCCTCGTCTGCGGCACAGGTGAAGTCACAGCCCCGCCCCTGGTGCTCGGCCAGGGTGGACCAGAACGCCATCCTGTCCCGGACCACCTTGGCCAGGTCGCAACTGGCCGCGGCCAGGCTGGTCGCCTTCGCCGCCGTCCTGATCAGGTCGTCCACGTCCGCCTCCAGCGCCGACACCGCGTGCCGCACCCGCTGGGCCACGGGCCCGTCGCCGATCGACTCCGAGTCCAACCGCAGTGCGGTCAGCGGGGTACGGAGCCGGTGCGACAGATCGGCGACGAACTCGCGCTCACTGGCGATCAACTGCTCGACCCGCGCCGAGATCTGGTTCAGCGTGCCGATCAACTGGCTGATCTCGGCGGCGCCGCTCGGCGGGATCTGCACACCGGTCCTGCCCTGTCCGATGGTGGCCGCCGCCGCCACGATCGTGCGCATGGATCCGATCAGCGGCCGGGTCCGCCGCCAGCCGACCAGGGCCGCGACGCCGATGGCCACCAGGCCGCCTGCCACCATCAATGCCATCGAACGCAGCCACGGTCCCAGCACCGACCAGCGCCCGACGTAGACCTCCACGACGGCGATCGAGCCGTCCGGCAGCGCCACCGGGACGAGCACGACGTCGCCGCCGACCGCCGGGAACGTGCCCTCGGTGCCGGTGCGGGCCACGGCGGTCACGTCCACGGCAGCCGCGTGCCCGGCGCCCACGGTGCGCCCGGCCGGCAGGTAGACGGCGAGGTCACCGGCCGCGCCGGCCCTTGTTCTGCCGATCGCTGCCCTGACCAGGTCGACGTCCACCACCCCGGTGGTCGGCACCACGACCGCGCCTGCGACGGCCTTGGCCTGCTGGTCCGCCGACTGGGTCGCCGTCGTGGTCAACTCGCGCCACTGCAACGTCCCGAACAGGATCAACAGGATGATGACGGCAGAGGTGGCCGCCAGCAGCGTCGCGCGGAGGTAGGTCCGGTTCACCCGGGCGCCACCAGCTTCAGACCGACCCCGCGAACCGTGTGCAGGTACTTCGGGTGGGCGGCGCTCTCACCCAGCTTGCGACGCAGCCACGACACGTGCACGTCGATCGTCTGGTCGTCGCCGACGTGCCGCTGCCGCCACACGTCGTGGATCAGGTCGCGCCGGGTGACCACGCTGTTCGGCCGGGCGGCGAGATAGGCGAGCAGATCGAACTCGCGGCGGTTCAACCCGAGGTCCCGCCCGTCCAGCCTGGCCACCCGCTGGCGCAGGTCCACCTGCAGGCCGCCGACCTCCAACAACCCGGAGTCATCGTCGTCGTGCCGTGCGGTGCGGCGTAACAGCGCGGTGATCCTGGCGACCAGTTGCTCGCTGGAGAACGGTTTGACCACGTAGTCGTCGGCCCCGGCGTTGAGCAGGTCGACGACGCTGCGCTCGTCACTGCGCGCCGTGGCGATGATGACGGGTACGTTGGTGATGCCGCGCAGCATCCGCAGTGCGGCGCCGCCGTCCAGGTCGGGCAGTCCGAGGTCGAGGATGACGATGTCCGGGACCCGCTCGGCGACGGAACGCAACGCGTCCACGGCGGTGCCCAGCGGCACCACCGCGAAGCCGCGGTCGGTCAGCGCGTGGACCAGCGCCGCCTGCACCGCGGGGTCGTCCTCGACCAGCAGGATCTCGTGCATGAACTCACGGTAGAGAACCTGGAGATGACCCGGAACCGCCGTAACCTCTCGGTGATCTTACCGGCCGGTTGCCACGGTCCTCGTTTCAGCCGTATGTCCGGACATACGGCTGAAACGAGGACCGCAGGTGGCGGATTAGGCGAACCGAAGCTGGCATTTAAGGTTCTTTTCGGGTGCCTACTCCTACGATTCTGCCCGTGTCCGCAATAGTGCTCAACGGTTTGGGCAAGGTATATGCAGACGGAACCAGGGCCGTCGAGGATCTCAATCTGGAGATCCAGGACGGCGAGTTCCTGGTGCTCGTCGGCCCTTCGGGGTGCGGGAAGACGACAGCACTGCGGATCATCGCAGGCCTTGAGGACATCAGCGAGGGTACGGTCCGAATCGGCGACAAAGTGGTCAATCGGGTGCCGTCGCGGGACCGGGACGTCGCCATGGTGTTCCAGTCCTATGCTCTCTATCCGCATTTGAACGTCTTCGACAACATCGCGTTCGGGCTCACTCTGCGTAAGCTGCCCAAGGCCGAGATCAAGCGTCGGGTCGGCGAGGTGGCCAAGGTACTCGAACTGACAGAGCACCTGGACCGCAAGCCGAAGAACCTGTCCGGCGGCCAGCGGCAGCGCGTCGCCATGGGCAGGGCGATCGTCCGTGAACCGCAGGCCTTCCTGATGGACGAACCACTGTCCAATCTGGATGCGAAGCTGCGGGTCCAGATGCGGGCGCAGATCGCCAGGATCCAACGTGACCTCGGTGTCACCACGGTCTACGTGACGCACGACCAGACCGAGGCGATGACGCTGGGTGACCGGGTGGCTGTGATGCGCAAGGGGGTGCTGCAGCAGGTCGGCCCACCGCAGGAGCTCTACGACCGGCCGGTGAACCTGTTCGTCGCAGGCTTCATCGGCTCACCTGGGATGAACGTGCTGGCCGGCCGGCTGGAGACGGACGATCTCGGCCACTACTGGACGGTGCTGGACAGCCAGCGGCTGATGCTCACCGACTCGGTGCTCTACGAACGGCCCGCGCTCAAGGGCTACGTCGGCAAGGACATCGTCGTCGGCATCCGCCCCGAGGACATGGAGGACGCCGAGATCGCCGGCGTCGAGGACGGCTATGTGCTCAAGGCGACGGCCGATCTCGTCGAGGCCATGGGCTCCGACGTGCTGGTGCACTTCCCGGTCCAGGTCCGGCCCGCGCGCACCGCGGAGACGGAGGAACTGTGCGACGAGGGCTTCACCGTCGGGCTGCCCGAGGCCACCCGGCACGACGTGACCACGCTGGTCGGCCGGTTCAGCCCCCGGACCAGGGTGTTCGAGGGCCAGTCGGTGACCGTGCGCGTGGACACCGCTCGACTGCACTTCTTCGATCCGGAGTCCGGGTCGTCAATCTGGAACGACTGAGGAGTACACCGATGTACCGCAGAGGTTTGACGATCGCGGCCGCGATCGGCGTGACCGCGCTGAGCCTGGCCGCGTGTGGCTCCGGCTCGACGTCGACCACGTCGTCGCCGAGTACGAGCCAGAACCTGAAGGGCCAGACCATCCAGGTCGCCGGTGTGTGGTCCGGCGACGAGCAGAAGGACTTCGAGAAGGTCCTACAGGTCTTCGAGAAGCAGACCGGCGCCAAGGTGGTGTTCACCTCCGACGGCGACAACCTGCCCACGGTGCTGCAGACGAAGGTCGCCGGCCACAACCCGCCCAACATCGCGTTCCTGGCCCAGCCCGGCTCGATCGCCCAGTTCGCCAAGGAAGGCGCACTGCAGCCGCTGCCCGCCGACGTCCAGCAGACCGTGGCCGCTCACCAGGCTGCCGCGTGGAGCAAGTTCGCCACCGTCGACGGCAAGCCGTACGGCGTGTACTTCGACGCCGCCGACAAGTCGGTGGTCTGGTACAACACCAAGTCCTTCGACTCGGTGGGCGCCCAGCCGCCGAAGACGTGGGCGCAGTTCGTCACGCTGTCCGGTGAGCTGGCCGACGCCGGCATCACCCCGATGTCCATCGGTGCCGCCGACGGTTGGGTGCTCACCGACTGGTTCGAGCAGATCTACCTGCAGACCGCCGGCGTGGACAACTACAACAAACTCGCGGCGCACCAGATCCACTGGACCGACCCGACGGTGACCACCGCGTTGACGATGTTGCAGTCCTACTTCAAGCAGACCCGGCTGATCAACGGCGGCGACACCGGCGCGCTGCAGATCGACTTCCCGACGTCCGTGGTGAACACGTTCGAGGCCACCCCGAAGGCCGCGATGGTCTACGAGGGCGACTTCGTGGCCACCGCGATCCAGTCCAGCACCAAGTCGGTCGTCGGCACCGACGCGAAGCTCTTCCCGTTCCCGCAGGTCGGCAGCTCGCCCGGCGGCGTGGAGAGCGGTGGTGACGCGGCTGTCGCGTTCACCGACGACAAGGCGACGATGGCACTGATGAAGTTCCTGGCCACCCCGCAGGCCGGTGCCGTGTTCGCCCAGAGCGGTGGGTTCCTGTCCCCGAACAAGGACATCCCGCTGTCGGACTACCCGAACGACATCACGCGCACGATGGAGCAGCAGATCCGCGGCGCCGGCAACAACGTGGTGTTCGACATGTCCGACCAGGCTCCGCCGACCTTCGGCGCCACCAAGGGTTCCGGTGAGTGGAAGGACCTCCAGGACTTCCTGGCCAACCCCACCGACATCCATGGCGCCGAGCAGAAGCTGGAAGCCGACGCCGTCAAGGACTACACGACCTCGTGAGGCAGGGTTCCTCGTGACTCAGCTCGCCGCGAAGGGGAAGGCGGGGGGTGGCTTGCCCAGGGGGCAGGCCACCCCCCGGCCCCAGCGCCACAAGGGCACCGACGGTCGCTCGGACACGCCGGGATGGCTCATCACGCTCTACCTGGCACCCGCCGTCATACTGCTCGCGATCTACGTCGGCTATCCGGTCGTGTACTCGATCGTGCGCAGCCTGTTCGACCAGTCCGGTTCGTCGTTCGTCGGGCTGGGCAACTACGGCAAGGTGTTCACCGATCCGGACACCAGGACCGCACTGCGCAACAACCTCATCTGGGTGCTGGTGGCACCGGCGTTCGTCACCGGCCTCGGCCTCATCTTCGCTGTGCTCACCGAGCGGATCCGCTGGGCGGTCGCCTTCCGGATGGTGCTGTTCATGCCGATGGCGATCTCGCTGTTCGCCTCCGGCATCATCTTCCACCTCGTGTACCAGGACGATCCCGGTCTTGGCCTGGCCAACGCGGTCACGGTCAGCATCCACGACATCTTCGCGGCACCGTCGGAGTACCCGGGCGTGACGCCGAGGCCGACCGACGGCACCACGTCCACATCGGACGGTTTCACCACCAGTCGCGCCTACCGGCCGGGTGAGGTGGTCGAACTGCCGATGGTCGGCGAGGCGCCGGGCAGCCTGCCGCCCAAGGCCGTCACGGCCAACCCGGTGCAGGCCAACAGCGGTGCGGTGTCCGGAGTGGTGTGGCTGGACGTCGCACTGGGCAGCAAGCCGGGCCAACTCGGCCACGGCAAGCGCGGCATGCCTGGTATCACCGTGCAGGCGCTGCGTGGCGGCGACGTGGTCGCCACCACGAGCACCGGTGACGACGGCGCGTTCACCCTGCCCGATCTCGGGCCGGGCGCCTACCAGATCCGGATGCCGGCGCACGACTTCGCCCAGCCGTTCCGCGGCCTGACCTGGCTCGGACCGAGCCTGGTCACACCGGTGATCATCTCTGCGTGGGTGTGGATCACCACCGGTTTCGCGATGACGTTCATCGCGGCCGGCCTGGCCGCCATCCCACGCGACGCGCTGGAAGCCGCCCGAGTGGACGGTGCCACCGAGTGGCAGGTGTTCCGCAGGGTCACCGTGCCACTGCTCGGCCCGGTCCTGCTCGTGGTGCTCGTCACGCTGATCATCAACGTGCTGAAGGTGTTCGACCTGGTGTTCGTCATCCCGCCCGGCTCGACCCAGTCCGACGCGAACGTGCTGGCACTGCAGATGTGGCAGGTCGCGTTCGGCCCGGGCAGCGGCGGTGACCTCGGTCAGGGCAGCGCGATCGGCGTGATCCTGTTCCTCGTCGTCATGCCGGCCATGTTGTTCAACATCCGACGGTTCCGGAGGGAGCGCTGATGACCACAGTGAATGCCGACCTGAACGCCGACTTCATGGTCGCAGGCGTGTCCGGTACGCCGAAACGGGGCGTGCTGACCAGGGTGGTCGCGCTGCTGGGGAACGGTTTCGTCCGGTTCCTGCTGGTACTGGTCGCGCTGCTCTGGCTGGTGCCGATCTTCGGTCTGCTGGCCTCGTCGGTCCGTGGCGAGGTGGACAACGCGACCACCGGCTGGTGGAAGATCTTCACCGCGCCGGCGCAGCTGACCCTGACCAACTACCGGGACCTGGTGGGCAACTCCACCATCATGCACTCGCTGCTGAACACCGTGTTCATCTCGGTGCCGGCGACCGCGCTGGTGATCGGCATCGGCGCGCTGGCCGCGTACGCGCTGGCCTGGATGCGGTTCCCCGGGCAGGACTGGCTGATGGTGACCATCGTCGGCCTGCTCGTGGTGCCGATCCAGGTCGCGCTGATCCCGATGGCCAAGCTCTACGGCGCGCTGGGCATCTTCGGCTCGCTGATCGGCGTCGTGCTGTTCCACGTCGCCTTCGGCCTGCCGTTCGCGGTGTTCCTGCTGCGCAACTTCTTCGCCGGCATCCCGGCCGACCTCCTGGAAGCGGCCAGGATGGACGGTGCTCGGGAGTGGCGGATCTTCCGCAAGGTGGTGCTGCCGATCGGCCTGCCGGCCATCGCGTCGCTGGCCATCTTCCAGTTCCTCTGGGTGTGGAACGACCTGCTGGTGGCGTTGGTGTTCGCCGACCCGTCGTCGCAGCCGATCACCGTGGCGCTGCAGTCCCAGTTGCGGGCGTTCGGCACCAACGTCGACGTGCTGGCCACCGGCTCGTTCGTGTCGATGATCATCCCGTTGGCGGTGTTCTTCGGCTTCCAGCGCTTCTTCGTGCAGGGGGTGCTGGCGGGATCGACCAAGTAACCGCCGTGTGACGATCCCCTCCCAGTTTGCTGTGATGACTCGTTTGGGGAGTAATCCGGCCCTCCGATACGTAGTTGTTGATGTGAGCATGACCGTCACGGCCCTCCTGACGTTGTTCCTGGTGGGCCTCATCCCGCTGGCGCCCACCGAGCCGGTACTGGTCGGTATGGGCGTGCTCGCCGCGTCCGGCAAGGTCTCCCTGGTCGAGGTGATCATCGTCGCCGCGATCGCCTGCACGCTGTCCGACCATCTGCTCTACGCGGTGGGCCGGTTCGCGGGTGTGCGGGTCATGCAGCGATTGTCCAGCCGGCCGTCGGTGGTCGCCGCCAACGACTGGCTGAGTACCAGGGTGACCAAATGGGGTTCGGCCGTGCTCGTGGTCGGGCGCTGGCTGCCGGCAGGCGGCACGATCGGCGCTCTGCTCACCGGCACGCTGCGCTGGCGGTTGCACCGGTTCACCCCGGCGTCGGTGTTCGGGGCCACGCTGTGGTCCACCTACGTCGCGTTGATCGGCTATCTCGGCGGCGCGATCACCGGCCAGCCGCTGGCCGGCCTGCTGCTGTCGCTCGGTGTCGCGGTCGTGCTGGGCCTGGTGTCCAGCCTGGTCGTGCAGCGGGCCCACCACCACAAGTTGGCCAGGACCGCGCACAGCGCCGCGATGGGCGACGAGTCGCTGATGGCCAACTAGGCCGGATAGTCGGCCAAGCCGTGTTCCAGCAGGTCGAACAGCCGAGGGATGTACGACCGGGCGGCTGCCACGGCCTCCGCGGGTGACGCGCCGAGGCCGAGTTGCCTGTGCATCTCCAGGAAGACCGACCGGTGCGCGGCCAGCATCGTCCTGGCCACCATGTGCGCGATCGGATCCCACTCCGGCTGTCCGCTGTCCGCGGCCAGTTCCTCGGCCAGCACCCTGGCCTGCCGTTCCCTGATCTCCAGACCCCTGCGCTGCAGTGCCGGGCTGGTGCTGGCCAGTTCCACGACCGAGCCGCGCTGGAACCCGGGTTCGCGCTGCGCCATCTTGTCCAGGAACGTTTCCAACTGGCTGCGGAACGTGGCCACCACGGACGTGCCGGGCGGGCGCTCCCGAACCAGTGCGACCAGTCCTTGTTCCCTGGCCTCGGCCCGGTCGAAGACCAGGTCCTCCTTGGTGGGGAAGTAGTTGAAGACCGTCTTCTTCGCGACGTCGGCCGCTGCGGCCACCTGGTCGACGGTGACCTGCTCGAACCCGTGCTCGGCGAAGAGCCGGGCCGCGACGGCGGCGATGTGCTGTCGGGTCTCCAGCTTCTTGCGTTCCCGAAGGCCGGTCATCGGCCCAGCATAAACCACTTGACGACACCGGGACGAAGTTTACACTTGGTGTATGAAATCAGCGGACGATGGACCGGCCATCGAGGTCGCCGGGCTGGTCAAACGCTTCGGTGAGGTGGACGCCGTGCGCGGCATCGACCTCACCGTGCACCGCAACGAGATCTTCGGCTTCCTCGGGCCCAACGGCGCCGGCAAGTCGACCACGATCAACATGCTCTGCACCCTGCTCAAGCCGACCGAGGGCCGCGCCTTCGTGGCGGGCCACGACGTGGCGACAGAGCGGGATGCCGTGCGCCGCAACATCGGCCTGGTGTTCCAGTCGACCACACTGGACGACTACCTCACCGCGGAACGCAACCTGCGCCTGCACGCCGAGTTGTACGCGGTGCCCAAGGCCGTGCTGAACGACCGGCTGACCCAGGTGTTCGACCTCGTCGGCCTGTCCGATCGCCGGCAGAGCAAGGTCGCCACGTTCTCCGGTGGCATGAAGCGGCGGCTGGAGATCGCGCGCGGCCTGCTGCACTCACCGAGGGTGCTGTTCCTGGACGAGCCGACCGTCGGCCTCGACCCGCAGACCCGCAGTTCGATCTGGGCCTACATCCGCGAGCTCAAGGCGGCGGAGGACATCACGATCTTCCTGACGACGCACTACATGGACGAAGCCGAGTTCTGCGACCGGATCGCGATCATGGACCACGGCCGGATCATCGCGCTGGACACGCCGTCCGCGCTGAAGGCCAGCGTCGGCAAGGACCGTGTTCGGGTGGACACGGCCGACAACGCGCTGGCCGTCGCCGAACTGCGGGAGCGGTTCGACATCGAGGCCACCATCAAGGAGGGCTCGGTGCTGCTGTCCGTGCCCAACGGCGAGCGGTTCGTGCCGAGGCTGTTCGCCGAACTCGACGTGTCGATCCTGTCGGTGAGCGTGGCGCGGCCGTCGCTGGACGACGTGTTCATGTCCTACACCGGCACCACCATCCGCGAGGCCGAGGCGACCGGCTCGGAGCGGCTGGCCAACAGTCCGATGGCACGCATGCGGAGGCGATGACCGATGGCCACCCGACTCGATGTGTCCCCCGTGGTGGCGGTCCGGGTACCCGCCCGGGGTCTTTCCGGTGAGCTGCGCGCGATCAAGATCGTCTGGCAGCGGGACCTGATCCGGTTCTTCGACGACCGGCTGCGCATGGTCACGTCGCTCATCCAGCCGTTCGCGTTCCTGTTCGTGCTGGGCACCGGACTGTCCGCGCTGACATCGGGCAGCACGCACGGCGTCAACATCAGGACGTTCCTGTACCCGGGCATCCTCGGCATGTCCCTGCTGTTCACCGCGTTGTTCTCGGCGGCGTCGATCGTGTGGGACCGGGAGTTCGGCTTCCTGCGGGAGATGCTGGTAGCGCCGGTCCGGCGGAGTTCCATCGTGATCGGGAAGTGCCTCGGCGGTGCCACCGTCGCCGCGCTGCAGGGCGTCGTGGTGATCGCGGTGGCCGGCCTCGTCGGCGTGCCGTACGTGCCGCTGATGATCATCGAGGTGTTCGCGCTGCAACTGCTGCTGGCGTTCGCGCTGACATCGCTCGGCCTGGTGATCGCGGTGCGGATCAAGCAGATCCAGAGTTTCATGGCGATCAACCAGATGCTGGTGATGCCGCTGTACTTCATCTCCGGCGCGCTGTTCCCGGTGGCCCACCTGCCGGCCTGGCTCGCTGTGCTGAACCGGCTCGACCCGCTGACCTACGCCGTCGACCCGATCCGGCACGTCGTGTTCGCGCGACTGGACATCAGCCCGGCCGCGCGCGCCGCCCTCGATCCCGGCGTGACCTGGGGGAGTTGGGTCGTGCCGCCGTTGCTGGAAGCGGCGATCGTGGCCGCCATCGGCCTGGTGCTGCTCGGCGTCGCGATCGCCAGGTTCAGCAAGGAGGAGTGATTCAGTAGGCGGGCGCCGAGGCGAGATCGGCGAGCAGGCCCTCGCAGCTGCGCACCACCGTCCTGGCGGCGGCCCGCTGCGCCGCACCGAGCAGCGGGCTCTCCGCCTGCGCCCGCCACTGGCCGAGTTCGTCGTAGACGGCGTTGCGCAGGTCGTCCGTTGCCGGATCGTCGGTCGGCACGCCGAGCCGCTCGGCGATCGACGTGCCCAGCCCGCCTGCCAGCCGTTCCGCGGTGTCGGCCAGTGTGCCGGGCAGGGTGATCCGCCCAGCTCGCAGCGCGGCGAGCAGTCGCAGTTCCGCGAAGTCGTGCGCGCCGGCCACCGCACGTTCCGCGGCCGTCGCGAGCTGGCCTGCCTGTGGCCTCGGCTCGGTCCGCAACACCATGCGCAGCCCGGCCAGCGCGGATCGCGCCTTCAGCACGTCGGCCCGGTCGAGGAAGAACGAGCCGATCGACTCGCGCAGTTCGGACAGCCCGCTGCGCTGCACCAACTGCCCGGCCAGCGCGGACTGCGCGTCAGCGCCCCGCCGGATCAACGTGCTGGCCAGGCGGATGCCGAACACGCCGAAGCGGTCCAGCAGCGCCACCCGTGCCTCGGCGCTCAGCCGGACCGGCAGGTCACCGCCGACGAACCTGTCCGCGGACAGCAGGTACACGTCCAGGTCGGCCCTGGGCAGCCCGGCCAGCGCGCGCAGCGCGACGAACTCGTCGTCCCGCAGTGTCCTGCCGGCCTGGCCGAGCAGCCCGGCGATCGCGACCACGTTCTGGCTCACGGCGTGCACGGCAGGATCCGACCTGCGACGGCGGGCGATCTGCTTGGCCGAGGACAGCGCGTCGATCCGGCCGGCCCCCAGTTCGTCGGCCCTGGTCAGCGCCAGGATCGTGGTGACCGGTCCACCGACGGCGTCCTGCGCCGAGCGCAGCAGGGCGAGATCGGTGTCGGCGGGCTCTCGGGTCGCGTACACGATGGCGTCGACGTTGCCGGCCAACCAGTCCGCCCCGGTCCCGGCCGGTGTGTCGATCAGCGTGATGTCCCGCAGGCCGCGGGCCGGCCAGTCGACCAGTACGCGCTCCACCTGCTCCGGCTGCCACTGGCGCAGGTCGATGTGCAGCTGCTTGTCCCGCCGCACGACCGGCACCCCGAAGGCCGGCGCACCCCGTTGGCACAGCGCGGCACTCGGCTCGGCGCCGTCCCGGTACCAGGCGAACACACCCGTGCCGGCGCCTACCTCGATCGGCGCGATCTGTTCCCCGGCCAGCCCGTTGACCAGCGTGGACTTGCCGACGCCCTGTTCGCCTGCGACGGCGATGCGCACCGGGTCGGCCAGCCGCTCCAGGCAGCCGACCAGCCATCGCGACGCACGTGGGCTGTCCCGGTAGAGCTCGGCGGCCGACGTCAGCAGGTGCCACGCGGTGTCCGCGAGACTCGGTGTCCCGGTCACGCGGACAGCTCCAGGCCGGCAGGTTCCGGCGTGGCCACGCGCTGACCGGCCAGCACCACCGCCCTGTGGTGCAACTCGACCAGTTCCCGCAACTGCGCGGTGAGCGTCTGGCGGCGCTGTTCCCGCTCGGCTGCGGCGGCCACGGCGGTCTGCCGCGCCACCCTGCTGCTCTCGGTGATCCGGCCCGCCAGGTCCTCGGCCCGCTCGGTGATGTGATCGCGCAGCACGCGCTGCACCTGTCGGCTCAGATCCTTGGACTCCTTGCCACAGGCGAGGAAGACGTCGTCGATGTGTCGCTGCGCCGTGGCCTTGGCAGCGGCCTGCCTGCGCTTGAGCCGGGCGTCGCTCTCGTCCTTGATCGTCTTGCCGCCGAACGCCGCGCCGGCACCCAGCGAGATCGGGTTGATCAGCGGGAGGCCGGCCAGGCTGGTCATCAGGCCGAACATCAGCACGCCACCGTAGGACCCACGCAGGCCGGTGAAGACCTTCTGGCCCGCCCCGAACGGATCCAGCCTCGGCACGTCCAACTCACCGACGGCGTCGACCGGATCGGCGGTGCCGGCCAGCAGTGCGTTCATGGGATGGGCGTCGGCCGGGGCGTCCTCCTGGTCACTGGGGAAGCTGGCGATCACCCGGTCGGCCACCCACTGGCAGCGCTCGACCAGCCAGCCGAGATTCACCTCGGCCGCTTCGGTCAGGCTCTCCCGCAGCCAGTCCTCGAACGAGTCCCACATCGCCCTCGGATCGGCGTCGTCGAAGACCTTGTCCACCTCACGCAGGATCCGCCGGGTCCGGTCCCGCAGGTCGTGCTCGACGTCGGACACGACGTCGGCCATCTGGTCGGCCAACACGGTCTGGCAGCGGCTGGTCCGCCTGCGCAGCTCGTCCATGGCGCGCTGCGCGTCGGCCAGTTGGGCCTCCACGTCCGGCGTCCTGGTCACCAGCGGGGTCGCGATGACCGTGCGCAGATCGGCGGCCAGCAGCGTGACCGCCTGGCCGCACGCGACCCCGACCGTTCTGGGCGCGACCTCGGCGGACTTCGCGGTCACCTGTCGCTGGAGGGACGCGATCAGGTCGGGGAAGCCGGACTCCGCGTTGATCGCCGTGTCGCCGTGCTGGGCGGCGACCATCCGCAGCGCGGCCGAGATCGGGATCTGCCTGGCCGGCACCCGTGCGTCGGTCAGCAGCGCCATGTTGCGCTCGGCCACCCGCCGCCACCTCGGCACCAGGTCGATCTTGGTCAGCGCGACGACGATGTTCGGGCACACGGTGCTGATCCGGCCCAACAGTGCCAGCTCGGCCGCCGACAACTCGGCCGTTGCGGCCGACGTGAACACCACGGCGTCGGCCTGCTCAGCGGCGGCCAGCGTGCGACTGATCTCTGCTGGGTCCTCCCGTACCGGGGGCGTGTCGATCAGCACCAGGCCGGTGGCCAGCAGCTTGCGCGGAATGCCGATCTCGGCGCGGACCACATGCCCGTCCTGGCCGCCCGCCCTACGGCTGACCTGGCGGCTCACCTCGTCGATCGGCACGGCGACCCGCTCGGCCGGGCCGGACAGCACCCTGCGGTCACCGGCACCGGGATCGGTGACCAGCGAGGCGGACGGCGATTCGGCGTGCTGCACGACGGTCGGCGCGGTGGTGGTCAGGTCGTCACCGACAGCGCAGATGGGTGCGTTCACCAGCGCGTTGATCAGCTGGCTCTTGCCCTGGTTCAGCATGCCGAGGACGAGCACCCGCAGCTGCGGAGCGAGCAACCGGCCACGCCTGCGCTGCAGCCGATGCGCCAGGTCCGGGCGGCGGTGCGCGTTACAGGCGGTGATGGTGTCGTCGAGAACGGTAAGCCAAGGCGGTGCGTTCACCCGATCAAGTGTGCCGTGTGCACCCTTTCGGGCGAAATAGGGGCTGGGCCTGTCCACGGCAAGACAGGCCCAGCCCCGGGGAATCGCTCGACAGAGCGATTGGTCAGAACAGCGACGGCAGGTGCAGGTCGTTCGCCACGTGGCCCAGGTCACCGGTCACGTCGGTGTGATCGGCCGAACCGAGCAGGCTGCCGGCACCGGTGCTGCTGGTGACGTCGGACACAGCGCTGTGCGAAGCGACGCTGCCCACGGTGTCGCTGACGCTGCTGTGCAGCGTGTTGGTGACCGTGTCCTGCACCGACGACACCGTCGACTGCACGGAGTGCGTCGCGGTGGACGGGTCCAGGCTGCCGGTCACCGAGCTCAGGGCACCGCCGGAGAGCTGGCCGGTGACCTGGTCGACGACACCCTGCACGGAGCTGAGCGCGTGCGTCGCGTCCGCCGTCGGCAGGTGGCCGGCCGCCTGGCCGACCGGACCGGCCTGCACGGTGGAGGCCACATTGCCCACGACGCCCGAGGTGGCCCCGCCTGCCGTCTGCACGACCTGGCCGACGACCTCGTTGGCCGGTGCCGGCAGGGCCTGTGAACCGAGCAGCGCGAACGAATCGGCGGTGCCGGTCAGGCCGGTGATCGCGCCGGCCGGGTCGTTCAGCGCGCCCGCCACCGCTGCCGGGTTGGTCAGGGCACCGGCGGTCAGGTCGGCAGCGCCGCTGAGCAGGTTCGCGGCAGCGGTCGAGTTGCCGAGCGGGCTGGCGTGACCGTCCAGCGTGTCGGTCACGTCGCTGACCGACGAGAAACCGCTGGGCAGGCCGCCGCCGAGGCCGGGCAGGGAGTCCAGACCGGGCAGCGTGTAGTTGCCGGAGCCGCTGCCGACCATCCCGTGCTCCCACACCGCGGTGGTCAGGCCGTGCTCCAGGTCGCCGGACACCCCGGTGGTGACGCCACCCAGCGGCGACTCCAGCGCACCGAGCCCGGACATGCCGCCGTGGCCGTCCGTGCCCAGCTGGAGGCCCCCGTTGCCCAGGCCGCCGAGGGAACCACCCTCGTTCAGCGGCGGCAGGCCGCCGAGTGCCTGGGTGACGAACTGCAGCTGCTGGATGGCGCCCAGCTGGCCGGTGTCGACCGAGTCGAGCGGCAGCTGGCCCAGGACCGCGTCCAACGCCTCGGCGTGGCTCGGCACGTAGTCGATCACCAGCGGGATGACCTCCTGGACGTCCGCCGCGCTGATGTCGCTCAGTCCGGCGTGGTCCAGTACGGCCGCCGGGTCCTGCTCGAACGCGGCAGATGCCTGCGCGTCACTGAGCAGGTTGAGCACGAAGTCGTGCAGCGTCTGGTCGGCTTGCTCCATCAAGAAGTCTCCTCACGGGTGTTGCTGTCTCAATGCTGCCGAAGCTATGCCCGGAACGTCCGGTGAACATCGGGGATGACTCCCGGTCTCGTTCGATCCCCCTATGGGGGCATCGAACGTCACTCGTTAGGGGGTTAGGGGGCGGCTACCTACTGGTGGGTTGGTCTGAGTGGTCACCTTTGGTACGAACAGGTGAGCAAGGCGTCACCTTCACGGGGGATACCCGTTAGTAAGAAGGACGCCGTCGAACCCGTCAACGAAGGTGGAGGTAGCGCCTGTATGCCATACGTCCTCGGCATAGACGTTGGCACCAGTCGCACCAGGGCAGCCGTCTGCCGAGACACATCGGCAGGCTGGACCGACCCGGTGCCGGTTCCGCTGGGTACCCGACACCCCGGGGTGCCCACCGTCGTCTACCTCGGCGCCGACCGGTCGGCGCTGGTCGGTGACGAGGCCGAGCGGCACGCGAGCGCCGACCCCATCCGGATCGCCAGAGGCTTCCCCAGCCGGATCGGCGACGACGTGCCGCTGGTACTCGGCGGCACCCCGTGTACGCCGCAGGAACTGACCGCCGTGCTGGTCAGGTGGGTCGCCGACCGGACAGCAGAGCACGAGGGCGGTCCCGCGACAGCCGTGGTGGTCACCCATCCGGCCCGCTGGGGTCGGCACCGGAAGGCGCTGCTGCACCACGAGCTGACCCGCCAGGGCCTGACCGACGTGACGCTGCTCGCCGAGCCGATCGCGCTGGCCGAGGGCTACCGAGGTGAGCCGCTCGAGCCCGGCGACACGCTGGCCACCTACGGTCTCGGCGCGGGTGGCGCAGAAGCCGCCGTGGTGCGCAGGACCGGCGTCGGTACATACGAACTCGTCGCCGACGCGGAAGGCGCCGAGGCCGTCGGCGGCGGTCACTTCGACGACGCGATCGTCGACTGCGTACGCGGCCAGTTGGGTCGCGTCTTGGACGATCTCGACCCGGCCGACCCGCAGGCCTGGCTCGCGATGGCGCGGCTGCGCGGCATGTGCACCGGGGCGAAGGAACTGCTGTCCACCGAGGTCGAGGTGATCGTGCCGGTGCGGTTACCGGACGCCCCGGCCGACGTGCGGGTGACCAGGGCTGATTTCGAACGGGTCATCCGGCCTGCCGTCACGGCGGGCGCCGACCTGATGCCGCGCACGCTGCGGGCGGCCGGGGTGGCGGCAACCGACCTGACGGCCGTCGTGCTGGCAGGCGGTTCGGTTCGGGTACCGCTGGTCGCCGAGCTGGTCAGGGCACGGATAGCTGCTCGGGTGGTGGTGGCACCGGAACCGGACTTCGCAGGCGCCTTCGGAGCGGCAACGGCGGCCCGCAGGCTGCTCACCGGGCCGGATCAGATCGCCAAGCCGGTCGTCCGGGAGGGCGTCGAGTTCACCGAGGTCATCCAGCGGTCCGCGATCGCCCTGTACGCGGGGGAGCAGGCGCTCGACCCGGACGACGTGGCCGCCGAGTTCGGCGTCGACCCGCCTGCCCGGCCACCGGTCGACGTCCTGCCCATCGAACTGCCGGATCCGCCGCTGGTGCAGCGCCTGCTGTCCAGCGTCCGGCCGGCGACCCTGACCGTGAGCACGATCGCGGTGGCCGCGGTGGGGATCGTGCTCACGTTCGTCCTCGAGTCGGGCTCCGGCCACTCGTCGCCCACCAGTCCGCTGCACATCGGTCCGGCTCAGCAGACGGCCAACCAGTCGGCGCCGGGCAACTGAGCCCATCGACTCCCTGCCATGTCACACAACCCACAGCGAGGACGGCCGTTGATCCAGCAGACAGTGACCAGCTCCCGGCTCATCCTGGACGGTCCGACGCAGCGGTTCCTGGAAACGGTCGAGGCGGATCCACTCGCTCCGACGACGGTCGCGATGCCGGCACCCGGCGGATACGGCAAGACCACAGTGCTCACCGAGCTGGCCAGGATCTACGTCGCCGCCGGCGTCCGGGTGCTCGGCCCGGCCGATGTCCAGGATGTCGACGATGCCGCGCTCGGTCTCGGTACAGGTGACGCCGATCCCTCGGTGCTGCTCGTCGACGACGCCCACCAACTCGGCACCGGCCTGCTGCACGATCTGGTCAGCCTGGCCTTCGGCGGCGCCGTGCGGATGGTGGTGGCCTACCGGCCGTGGCCGAGGACGGACGAGCTGAGCGGCCTGGTCGAGCTGCTCGGTCGGCTGGGACCGCAGGTGCCGCTCGGGCCGTGGGACCGTGTTCACGTGGCCGGCTACCTCGCCGACCACGTCGCGATGCCGATCAGTGCCGCAGTCGTGGACTTCGTGTACGCCCAGACCGGTGGCGTGCCCGGTTTCGTGGCGCACGTCGGCGCGGAGTTGGCGGTCAACACCGGTTGGGCGCAGCAGCAGGATGCGCAGTTACCCAGGTCGGTGCTGGTCGCATTGCGACCGGACCTGGACCGGCTCGACCAGGAGGTGGAGACCTACCTACTGGCGGTCGAGGCAGGAGTCGGCCGGCACGGTGAGCTGTTGGCCGCGCTGCTGGGCAGGGATGCCGACGGTGTCCGCGACGTGATGGAGGCGGCGCGGGCCACCGGCCTGTTGGGTGCCGACGGTGCTTTGCTGCCCATCGCCCGGCGGGCTGTCGGCGTGCTGGTGCCCGCGGAGCGACGGATCGGGGTGCGGCAGCGGCTGGCCGAGTTGCAGCGGGAGCGGGGTGGGCCGGTGCTCGACCTGGCCAGGTCCCTGCTCGGCACCGGTGTCGGTGGCGCGGGTGTGGCGGCCGTGTTCGAGACCGCGGCAGGCGAGGCGATGGCCGCCCAGCCCGCGTTGGCGGCGAAGATGTTCACCGCGGCGCTGACCGCCGGCACGCCGGTGACGACACTCGCGGCGGGTTGGGCGCGGGCGGCAGCGCGGTCCGGTGACCTCGACCGAGCGCTGCGACTGGCTGACCAGACGATCTCCACGGAAGGCGCCCCACACCGAGCGGAGGCAGCCGAGGTGGCCGCGGCCGCGTTGGCGCACCGAGGCCAGTTGGGCCGCAGTGCCGAGTTGTACAGCTGGGCCGGCCAGGGCTTTCCCACGTCGTTCGCGGCGATCGGGCTGATCGGCACCGGCCAGTTGGCCGTGGTGGACCGGCTGCCCGATGCGCCGGCAGCCGGTGGGCCGCCGACGTTGCTTGCCGGTGCGGCGACGCTGATGGCCGAAGGCGTGCGGGAGTCGGTGACCGGCTCGACGACGACGGCACTGTCCCAGTTGGTGCGGGCGTCGGCGCTCCTGGAACCGGCAGGGCAGGCGTTGCTGCTGCCGGACAGCCCGGCAGCACTGGCGGCACTGGTCGGGTTGCACGGCGGCGAGTTGGCGTTGGCCGAGTCGGTACTGGAGCGGGCGACGGCGGCCGGCCTCGGTGGGCCGTTGCTGGCGGCGCGGCACAGGTTGCTGCTCGGGTGGATAGCGATGGCGCGGGGTCGGCTGACGGTGGCCAGGGACCAGTTGG
>DASXYT010000391.1:0-11213 GCA_036502345.1 Pseudonocardiaceae bacterium
ACCGCTGCTGTCCCCGGTACCGCTGCCGGACTCTGCGGAACCGCCGCCGTTGGCCGGCGGCGCAGGGACAGGCGACGTCGAGGCATGACACCCGGCCACCCCCAACACCACGAGCACCAATCCAGTCACCAGCATCGCGCGCATGATCTGTCACCGCCCCCTCGCACACCGGCCCGAACAGCCGGCTGATGCTTGTCAGATGCGGTGACAGCCGTCCTGATACAGGTGACGGGCTTTCGGTAACGTCAAGGTCAGCACGGCGGATACCCCGATGGGCCACCACCAGCGGCCCAGGACTCAGTCACACAATGGGGGTCTCCGACTCATGACCGTTCATCGTTTCCATTCCCCGAGAACGCTCGGCGCGCTGACAGCCGTATGTCTCGCCGCCGCAGGCCTGGCCGCGATCGTCGCCACCCCGGCCGCCGCCACCACCGACACAACCAGTCAGCCCACGTCCTGGGCTTCGTCGATTCCGCGACACCGAACAGCAGTTTCGTGAACCAGTCAGGGGACTTACCCATCGGCGCGTTCACGTCAGCCGACGGCCATCGAATCCAGGGGTGCGCCGGTCGGCCGGTCCGAATATCCGTAGCCCGGCATGTCCGGCACCACCACGTCGAACGCGTCGGCGGGGTCAGCGCCGTACGCACCGGGATCGGTCAGCAGCGGGATGACCTTCGTGTAGCGCCAGAACGAGTCCGGCCAGCCGTGACTGAGCACCAGTGGCAACGCGGTCGGCGTCGCTGCTTTCGCGTGCACGTAGTGAATCCCGAGGCCGCCCAACTGGGCACGGAAGTGCGGGAGCCGGGCGAGCGCGGCCTCCTGCGCCGGCCAGTCGAACCCGTCGGCCCAGTAGGCGACGAGTTCGCGGAGGTAGCAGGCACTCGCCGGTTTCCCCCTGCGACTGGCGCCGGCCACGTCCGGCCAACTGCGCATCACGGCCGCCGGCGACGTACCCGGCATCGACGCCATCGTCGAGACGGTGGCGTCGAGCGTGGCCGGTGGCGGCTGGCACCACCTGAAGTTGTGCGCCGCGCCGGACTGCCGCTGGGCCTTCTACGACACCTCACGCAACGCAGGCGGTCGCTGGTGCACGATGGCGGCCTGCGGCAATCGGAACAAGACACGTGCCTACCGCCGCCGCGCGGACTGAACAGGGTGCCGGACACGGCGCACAGAACTTTCTGGAGCCGGGCCCCCTGCGATGTCATTTCCGGGACGCGGCGGGGCGCGGGCGGGCACACTGGCGCGGTGCTTCGACGTCCGCTTCTTGCTCTCCTGTGCGTGTTGCCCGTTCTCGCGTTGGGTGCGTGTGGCTCGCAGACCGCAGCCGGTGTGTTGTCGTCATTGCCGTCGGAGTCGCTGCCGCCGACCGTGTCCGCGCCGGCCACCGTGCTGCCGGACGGGACCGTGCCGTGGGTCGAGGAGTCGGCCGGACTACACGAGTTCGACACCCCGCTGCCACAGCGGCGTGTTGATCCGACGGCCAAGCCCTGCCAGGCAGGTGACCTGCGTGGTCAGCTCAGCTCGTGGCTGTCGCCGCCCAGCACCGATGAATCCGGAGTGGAAGAGGACGGGCCGCGCTCGTTGATCGGGTTCGCGCGGGTCACCAACACCGGGCAGCGGACCTGCCGACTGCGCGGCAAGGTGGACACCCGGCTGCGGGACCGGAACGGTGAACTCGCCATCGGCTACACGGACGACGTCAACGACGCCGCGCAGCAGCAGATCACGATCGTGCCGCCCGGCGGGTCGGCCGATCTGCGGCTGGACTGGAGCGGACCGTTCTGCCTCCAGGTCGACGGCCCGCTGGCACTGGCGATCACCCTGCCGGAGGGCGGCGGCAACCTGACCGCGCCGGTCACGACCACCACGACTCCGCCCTGCACACACAACACCGAGACCCACCCGGACCTCTCGTCCTACCTGTCCGCCAGCGCCTTCGACGAGCCGGCCGTGAACACTGTGTCGGACTCACCGCTGGGGCACCTGGTCGCCACCTTCGAACCGGTCGCCACCGCGAAACCGGGTCAACTGGTCACCTTCCACGTGCGCCTGACCAACCCCACCGGCAGCACCATCTCACTCGACCCGTGCCCCGGCTACTACCAGGAACGCTTCTCCATCGGCACCGCGACCGTCCAGGCGATCAACGACGGCGGCACGTACCGGCTGAACTGCCGGGCGGTCAACAGCATCCCGGCTCACGGCTCGGTCCGCTACGCCATGGGCGTGCACGTCCCCAGCACGCTGACCGCGGGCCGGAAGCTGACCGTGACCTGGCGGTTGATCGCCCCGAAGCTGGCGGGCGAGCCGAAGTTGAACGGCGGTTTCACCCTGACCAGCACCGACTGACAGCCGGGACCAGGGCCAGATTCCTGGCCGCCGTAGCTGAACAGTTCGAAACCTGGTCGAAACCCTTGCCACTTGTTGACCCGGTCACGCCACGCGGCGACGGTGAGCCCATGAGCCAGGATCCGCCAGGGACCTCGATCGTGATGGTGCCCTTCCACGGCACGGGCGCCGGTGTCTGCGAACTGACCTGGGGTCAGGCCGAGATGTGGTCGGCGATCGTGGCGCAGGAGTCCTCGCTGCACCTTGGCGGTCTGGCCCCGTTCCCGGTGCCCAAGGAGCTCGACGAGATCGTCGCAGGCCTCGGCTGGATGCTGGGCCGGCACCAGTCGCTGCGGGCCCGGCTGCGCTTCCCGCCCGAGGGTGGCGTCGTGCAGGGGGTCGCCGACCACGGCGAGGCTCCGCTGCGCGTGGTGGACACGCCTGACGGGGCCGACCCGGCCGAGGTCGCCGCGGACGTGGACGCCGAGTTCCGGCAAACGGACTTCGACTACGAGCGGGAATGGCCCGTCCGGCTCGCCGTGATCCGCCAACACGGAATCGCCACCCATCTGGTGGCGGTGTACTGCCATGTGGCTCTGGACATCGCCGGTATGGGCGCGTTGTTCCGCAACGGCCTGTTCACACTGCTGTTCACCAAGACCGATAGCCAGGCCACACCGCCAGAGGTCGCAGCACCCGACCTGTTGGACCAGGTTGCCTGGCAACGCGGCCCGTCAGGCCAGCGACACAACAAGGCCGTCCTGCGCTACTGGAAACGCCAGCTGGCCACGGTGCCGGCCGCCCGGTTCGACCTCGCCACAGAAGGGCAACGGCCACGGTACTGGCAGGCCACGATGCGCTCGGCCGCCGTGGGTCTCGCGTTGTCCTCGATCACAGCGCGGACCTCGACCGACTCGTCGACGATCCTGCTCGCTGCGGCCGCGATGACGCTGGTCGAGATCACCGGTCGTGGCCCGGCCGTGTTCCAGATCGCCGTGAGCAACCGGTTTCGGCCAGGCCTGAGTGACCTGGTCAGCGCTGTCGCGCAGAGCGGTCTGTGCGTCGTCGACGTCGAGGGGGCCGGGTTCGACGAGGTGCTCGAACGGACAGCGCGCGGTGCGATGAAGGCATACCTCAACGGCTACTTCGACCGCACCGAGATGGGCGCGATGATCGAGGAGCTCAGCAGGGAACGCGGTGAGCACATCGAGCTGACCTGCTTCTTCAACGACCGCCGTGATCCGGACAATCGGCTACCGGTCGGGCCGCGGGCCACACCGGAGCGGTTGGCCGGCGCACGCACCGAAACCGCGGTCTGCTGGGGGCCGCATTCGGACCGACCGTTCGAGCCGCTGTTCGTCCACGTCAACGACAGCACGCCCGACCACGTGGAGATCCTGCTCCAGGCCGACACGTGTTGCTTCCCGCCCGACCGGATGCGGGCGTTCCTGGAGAACTTCGAGGACACGCTGGTGACGGCGGCGGCCGGACTAAGCGAAACCTTAATCAGTGGTCGCCGCTCCCCCGGTTCCGACTTACAGTGGACGACAGGGCGTGTTCCGCGATGACCAGGAGATGAGGCAACCATGAGCTCAGCACCGGAAAACGCGGTCGGCGTGCTGCGTGCCGTATGGGACGGAACGGATGCGGCCGACCTGGACACCGCGTGTGGCGGCCACCAGAAGTCCTGCCGGAACATGAAGCACGTCAGCTTCGACGGGTTCGCCGAACCGGGCAGCGACATCGGATCGGCGTGGCGTGACAAGCTGCGGCGCGAGGGCAAACTGAACACCTCCGGCGGCACGATCCGCGACCTCATCCTCGGCGCCGACGAAACGCGCTGATCGCTCAACAGAGCCGGCGGTTGGCGTGAAGGAGAATCCCCGTATGGACCGCCCCGCCGACGTCGGCGAGCTGACCGGGCTGCTGCGCGACGGTCACTACCTGGCCGACCGGGGTCTGGCCACGACGATCTTCCTGGCCATGCGGCTGGGCAGGCCGATTCTCCTCGAAGGTGAAGTGGGCGTCGGCAAGACCGAGGTCGCCAAGGCGCTGGCCGAGGTGTTCGAGCGCAGGCTGATCCGGTTGCAGTGTTACGAGGGCATCGAGACCAATCAGGCGCTGTACGAATGGGACTACGCGCGGCAGATGCTGCAGATCCGCGCGCTGTCCGGGTTGGGCACCGAACTGGACGACGACGCGGCCGTCGACAAGCTGTTCGGGCCGAAGTTCCTGCTCGAACGGCCGCTGCTGGAGGCGCTCCGGTGCGGTGACGGCGCCGTCCTGCTGATCGACGAGGTCGACCGCGCCGACGACGAGTTCGAGGCGTTCCTGCTGGAGTTGTTGTCCGACTACCAGATCACCATCCCGGAAATCGGCACGATCCGCGCGGAAGCACCGCCGCTGGTGGTGCTGACCTCCAACCGCACCCGCGAACTGCACGACGCGCTCAAACGACGCTGCCTGTACCACTGGGTCGGTTACCCGACCGCGGAGCGCGAGGTGGAGATCGTGCTGATCCGCGAGCCAGGCGTGTCGAAAGCGTTGGCGGACAAGGTCGTCGCGGCAGTGCACCGGCTGCGTGAACTGGAGCTCAACAAGCCGCCGGGTGTCGCCGAGACGATCGACTGGGTTCGTTCGCTCGATGTGCTCGGGGCGACGGAGCTGGACGCGCAGGCCGTCGAGGACACGATCGGCGCGGTGATCAAGGAGCGCGACGACCTCGACATCGTGCACGACAATCTCGACCAGGTCATCTCCCTTGCCTGACCAGGGCGAGGAGTTCGTCGGCACGCTGGTCGAGTTCGCCCGGCTGCTGCGCGACGAGGACATGCACGTCGGGCCCGGTGACATCGTGACCTACTGCGCGGCGGTCGCCGAGCTTGAGGCGTCCGATCTGCTCGACGTCTACTGGGCCGGGCGCGGGACCCTGGTCAGCCGGCGCGAGCAGATCCCGGTCTACGACCGGGTGTTCCGCAGTTTCTTCCTCGGCTACGACGAGGGCCCAGGGCCGTCCAGGCCGTTCAGCGTCCGCACCCGCGAAGAGACCGCCGCAGTGCTCCAGGTGCCGGAGACAGAGCCGGGGTCGGGTGAGGAGAAGGAGGAGCGGGAGGTCGAGCTCGGCCTCGTCGCCTCCAACGCTGCCACGCTGAAGGGCAAGGCTTTCCGGGCGTGCAGCACCGACGAGTTGGCCGCGCTGCGCCGGATCATGCGGTCCATCCGGCTGGCCCCGCCGCGCCGACGCAGTAGGCGCACCGTTGCCGACCGCAGGGGCCGCAAGCCTGATCTGCGCCGCACCGTGCGTGAGTCGATGCGGGTGCTGGACGAGCCGCCCCGTCTGCCGCGCCGCAGCAGACGGCTGCGGCTGCGGCCGATGACCCTCATCCTGGACGTGTCCGGCTCGATGGCCGACCACTCCCGCAACCTGCTCCAGTTCGCCTACTCGACGGGCCGGGCCGCCACGCGGGTCGAGGTGTTCTGCTTCGGCACCCGACTGACCCGCATCACCAAGGAACTGCGCCACCACCGGCCGGACGACGCCCTCGCCCGCGCGGCCGCCGCGGTGGTCGACTGGGACGGCGGCACCCGGATCGGCGAGTCACTGCACGAGTTCACGCGGGACTGGGGCCGCCGCGGCCTGAGTCGCGGCGGTATCGTCGTGATCTGTTCGGACGGGCTGGACCGTGGCGACCCGGCCGTCCTCGAAGGTGCCATGGCCCGACTGAGCAGGCTGTCGCACCGGATCGTGTGGCTGAACCCGCACCAGCCGAGCGGGCCGGACGGCCGTGGCTTCCGGCCGAACACGCTCGGCATGATGGTGGTGGCGCCGCACGTGGACCGGATGTTGTCCGCGCGGGACCTGCGCAGCCTCGAGGAGTTCGCCGCCGTACTGCCGGAACTGCGTTGACTCGGAAAGGATCGGTGGACCGCGGTGAAGTGGAGCGTGGCCGTCATGGCTGACGGTGACCGGGAGCTGTCCCGCGAGGAAGTGGTGGAGTTGGCCGACGCGGTCGCCCCGTTGAGCGGCATCGCGACCGGCATCGGCACCAACAGCTACGGCGCCCAGTTGCTGATCGAGGCGCCCGCACCGGAGGCCGCCGAGCAACGCGCACGGGAGGCGTTCGCCGAGGCCGCGAAGACCGCGGGCCTGCCGTCCTGGCCGATCACCAGCGTGACGATGATCAGCGAAGAAGAAGACGAGGCGCTGTGATCCGCCTCGGTTCCCTTGCCGGTTACCCGTTCGAAGGGCCACGGGTACTGGGCGGCTGGACGGCGCCCGCCGTTGCAGCGGTGTACGCGATCATGTACCGGCCGGAGCCGGAAGCGCGGCCGGGCCGCTACGCGGTGATCTACGTGGACCATTCGCAGGATCTGTCGGCGGAGCGGTTCCCCTTCCGCCATCCACGCAGCGCCTGCTGGGTGCGCAGGGCCGGGGACAAGTGGAAGGTGTTCATCTGCACGTACGAGGTGCCCGGCGGTCTGCCGTCGCACCGCGAGCAGATCGTCCAGGAACTCAGCGCCGTCTACCACCCGATGTGCAACGAGCAGCAGTACGACAACGCGTGGAAGGACGAGTGGATCGGCGGCTACTCGGCACCGACCGCCGGTCCGCTCACCACCCGCCGCGACCTGGGCGAGCCACACCGGGAGCGCACCGACGGATGACGGTCAGACGCCGGTCGGCGCGCGGCCTCCCGGCACATAGCCGACGCCCTCGTGCTGGCGGGACCGTCGTCGGCCGGACGCCGGGCGCGCGGGCGGACGCTCCGCGCGTGCCTCGGGCCGGGGAGTGACTCCCGTGACGATGCCCTCGGCCATGCCGTACAGCAGCGGCAACGCGCCCGCGATCACAGCACCCGTTTCGTTGATGTGGGCCACGTCCTGAGCGATCGGCGCCGCGTTGGAGTTGATCTGGCGGACGAGGTCCCTGCAGGTCTCCAGATTGGTGGCGACACGGGTCAGCTGGCCGCCCACGATGAACAGGTAGACGGCGAGCCCGGCGATGAGCAGAGCGATATCGACGACCGACAGCACGATCACGCGATCACATCCTCACTTTGCCGAGCACGCGGCCCAGGAACAGGTGGTGTTCCAGGCCTTCCGCGAGCACGGCGTCGACCCGCTTGGCGGTCTCCCCGATCAGCTCGGCCTTGGCGGTGGTGGCCACCGCGGCCTCCAGCGTCTCGCGGATCTTGATCACGCGACGGTCGATGGTGCGCACGAACACGACGAGGACCGTCAGCAGTGCTGCGACGGCCAGCACCACCACGAACCCGGCGATGATCGCGCCCCACCACAGCCCGCGCTGGGTGGACGTGAGCGCCAGTACGTGTGTCATCGGTCAGCCTCCCAACCTGGTTCGGCCGCGGTGCAGTCCGGCGACGATGATCTCGGCATGCTCGATCGTCGTGGTCAGCTTCGTCAGCGCGGCGGTGTTGTCGACCGACTCCAGCAGCGAGTCGTCGATCATCGTGGCCTCCTGGCCGATCGAGTGGGCCAGGCGCAGGATCGACACGACCAGCACCACCAGCACGATGACGACGACGAGTCCGATGGCATAGCCGATCACCCAACCGGTAGTCATCGCCTGCCTCCCTCGGTCGCGGGGATCTCGCGGATCGTGTTGGCCTGGATGAACTTCACCAGCGACTTGGTCGGCTGCGGAATGTGGTGTTTGACCCGCACGTGCACGGCCACCTCGGTCATCAGGTCGTCCTTGGTCGCCGCGACCAGCCGCTTGTCGCAGACCGGGCTGCCGCAGACGAACTCGTAGTGGGCCACTGTCGCTCCCTCAGACGTTTTCGCAGAAGTCACGGACAGGCTTGAGACTGGCGTTCACGGCGTCCAGCGACGCTGGCACGGTGCTGGTCTGGGCCGCGACGACGGCGACGCCGACCACCACGGTGCCCAACGTCTGGCGGACCGCGGCCAGGTGGATGATCACCCGGACCAGGGCCAGCACGGCGGCCGCGAGGATCAGCCCCGCGAGGACCAGGGTCACGACGGCTACAGCGGGCATACCTGTCTACTCCTTCCGCTCAGCCGAGGAGCTTCGCGACGGAACCGGCGTACCGCACGGCACCGCTCGCGACCTCGTGGATGGTCTGGCCGGTCGTGGCCAGCGACTCCGGCAGGTCGTCCAGTTCACCGGTCAGGGCGACACCGCCGGCCAGGATGTCCTCGGACGCGCCCCGGATGCGTTCCAACGCGGCGAGGACCCGGTTGAGCAATGCGACGAGCACGGGTACGACGACCACCAGCAGCACGGCATTGCCGATCCACCACAACGTCATGTCGGTCGGCCTCCTCAGCCTGGGATGTGTTGGTAGGGGGCGAAGAACCGTCGCAGCACCCGGGTCAGCGCCATCCGCGCCGCCCGCATGGCGATCGCGAGACCACCGGCGGGTGCCGCGGTGGCGGCCTGGTCGGGCGAGAGGCCCTTCTCGATCGCCGTGATCCGGTTCTGCATGTTGGTCGCGAAGTCCCGCATCAGCACCGCGGTGACGTCGGCGATCATGCCTCGGCCGTACTGCGCGGCGGCGCCGGACAGTTGCAGGTCCATGGCCACGTCGACCTTGGTCCCGCCCGCGACCGGGACGAGGCTCGCGGTGACGCCCATCGCCGCCTGGCCTCGGCCCTTCTCGTCGGCACCCGCGGCGCTGACGACGATCCGCCGTGCCGCGTTGTCACGTTCCCGGATCTCCGCGGACCCGGCGAACTCCATCTTCACCGGGCCCATGCGGATGGCGACCTTGCCCGCGTACTTGTCGTCGCCGAGGTCGTCGGTCAGTTCCGCGCCCGGCAGGCAGGCTGCGACCTGCGGGATGTCGTCGAAGAACGTCCAGACCCTGTCGACGGCCTGGGCGACCTCGAAGTCACTCTTGATGAGCATCAGGCCTCCTGGTTGCGGCCGTGACCGCCGTGGGAGTGGTGGGCGAGTTCGCCGTCGGCGTACGCGTCCGGGTCGGCGACGAACGAGTCGCGGCAGCCGACACAGCAGAAGTGGTAGGTCCGGCCGTGGTACTCGACAGGGCGATGGGCCTTGTCGGCCGGGACCGTCATGCCGCACACCACGTCGATGGCCTGTGCCTGCCTGGCCGGGGCCACGGTCTCGTCAAGGCCCTCCGGGGACAGCGCGCCGGCCGCCCGCAGTTGCACCAGTTCGGCCAGCACAGCAACCGCTATCTCCCGGTGCGACGTGTGGCCCAGGTCGAGGCCTACGGGCACCCTGACCCGGTCCAGCAGGTTCTGCGGCACGCCCCGGTCGGCGAGGTAGCCGAGCACCGTCTCGCCCCGCTTGCGGGATGCGACCAGACCGATGAACGCGGGGAACGCCAGCACCGCCTGCTCGATCGCTTCCTCGTCACCGTGCCCCTGGGTGGCCACGACGACGATCGAGCGGGCGTCCACGTCGGCCGAGGAGAACTCGGACCCGTCCCGCAGTTGGCCGCGCCAGCCCAGCGCCCTGATCAGGTCGTGCAGTGTGTTGGCCATCGGGGACCGGCCCACGATCGTCACGTTCGGGGTGGGGATCACCGGTTCGATGTAGACCTCCAACGCCCCTTCGCTCTGGCACGAGATCGGCACCACGACCATGCCCTCGGGCACGGCCTGGCCGAACTGTTCCGGCGTGCCCAGCAACAGCAGTTGGGGCCTGCCCTGCTGGATCACCCGCACCGCTTCCCGGACGACGACCGGTTCGGCGCAGGCGCCCCCGATCCAGCCGTAGAGCTGACCGCCTGCCGTCACGATGGCCCGGGAGCCCTGCTGGCCGGAGGACGGCCCCTGCCGCCAGACGACCGTGGCCAGCGCGAACGCCTGGCCGCGACGGGACAGTTCCGCCGCCTGGTCGATCACGTCCCAACCGTCCATGCTGTGACCGCGCATCACGCCTCCTCGCTGGCGCTCGTCGGCGGCATGCGCGAAGGGCCTGTGCTGTCTGATTCGCTCGCAGGCTCGCTCATGGCATCTCCTAGTCGTTGCGGACCGGCGGTGCCCCGGACACGTTGTGGTGCTGGGTGATCGCCTCGTAGACCCGGTCGGGCAGCATCGGCATGTCGATGTTGCGCACCCGCGGGTCCCCGACTGCGTTGATCACCGCGTTGACGAAGGCGGCAGGCCCACCGACCGTCGCACACTCGCCGACGCCCTTGGCACCGATCGGGTGGTGCGGGCAGGGGGTGACGACCTCGTGCAGTTCCCAGCCGGGGGTCTCCCACGCGGTGGGCAGCAGGTAGTCCATGAAGTTCGACCCGACGCAGTTGCCCTCGGCGTCGAACGTGATGAACTGCATGTTCGCCATCGCGTACGCCTCGGTGAGGCCGCCCATGATCTGTCCCTCGACGATCATCGGGTTGATCCGCACGCCACAGTCGTCGACCGCGACGAAGTTGAGCACATCCCAGACGCCGGTCTCCGGATCGATCTCGACCGTGCAGACGTAGGCCGCGAACGGCCAGGTCAGGTTGGGCGGGTCGTAGTAGGCGTTGTTCTCCAGGCCCGGCTCCATGCCGTCCGGCATGTTGCTGTACGCCGCCATCGCACACTGCTGGATGGTGACACCCTGCTCGGGCAGGCTCCGCACGTAGAAGCGGCCGAGCTCCCACTCGACGTCCTCCTCGGACACCTCCAGCAGGTGCGCGGCCAGCTTGCGGGACTTCGCGCGGACCTTGCGGGCGGCCATCGCGACCGCGGCACCCGCCACCGGCGTGCTGCGCGAGGCGTAGGTGCCCATGCCGAACGGCGTGTTGTCGGTGTCGCCGTGGTGCACGAGGATGTCGGTCGACGGAATGCCGAGCTCGTGGGTCACGATCTGGGCGAAGGTCGTCTCGTGGCCCTGCCCCTGCGTCTTGGAGCCGATCTTGAGAACGGCCTTG
>DASXYT010000392.1:0-20270 GCA_036502345.1 Pseudonocardiaceae bacterium
CGCCGCGTTCCAGCCTGGCCACGGTGTCCACCGCGACCCCCGCTGCCGCGGCGAGTTCCTCCTGGGACAGGTTGCGGGCCTTGCGTATTCGGGCAACGTTCTCACCGAGCCCCCACGCCACCGGCATGTCGGCCCCCAATCCATTTCGCTCACACCACGTGGGCTCGTGTCCCAGAGTACCGATCCAGCCACCCTTGGATACAGTTTTCCGACCGAATAGGCTATTCGCACAACCCTGCTTGATCGGCAGGGTTGTCCGCTGGGCACCATAAGGAAAGCTGTCGCCGCGCGCTTCAAGAACATCGGTGACAGGGTCACTATCGGTGGTGCGGGTCGGCGTGGCCGGATGTCGAGGGTCCATCCTTCGGCCGCGCCGGCCGACCAGTCGACCGGATGGTGGCGCCATGGGCGAACCGAACAATGCGGCGCGGGCGAGAGCCCGATGTGTGTTGTGGCTGTGCGGGCAGTGTCGCGGAGGTGGCGACTGCCGGTGCGTGCCACCGCCGCAGCCCCCACCACCACCGCGCGGGGAAACAGACCGGCGCTGACCCCGGCAGGCGCGGGTACTTTTGCCGTCTGTCCAGCCTTCGGGGCGAACTTAACCTGACGTTCGCCGACGAAGGGAGCGGACCGATGGTGAGCACCGGCCAGTACGACGTGACGCCGGAGGCCGTGCGGTCCATCGTCGGCAACGTCGGCGGCATCATCATGCAGACGATGAACTCCGTGCTCGCACTGGAGTCGATGATCGTCGCCCCCACGTCGTTCGCCACCATCGGCAGTGCCGTGGCCTCGGCGAACACCCAGATGCAGAACCAGCAGGTGACGGCGATGCGGTCCCTGTTGACGCTGCTGCAACAGGTCAACAACATGGTCAAGAGCTCGGTCGACGCCTACGACTCGGCCGACCAGGCGGTGGCCACCGGGTACGGCGGGCAACCCGGCGCGACCGGCACCACACCCACTACGTCGACCGGCCTGTGGTCGTCACCTGCCGGCGCGCAGGTGGCTGGTCAGGCGGTCGCTGCTGGCACCGGCACCACCTCGACCCAGCCGGGCTCGGTGAGCAACGTCGTCGGCTACCTGACCGCTGCCGGCGTCGGCAACCACACCGGCGCCGCCGCCGTGCCGACGTCGAGTCCGCACGATTTCGTCTCCTGGCTGGACGCCAGCCCGGACAACCAGGCCGGCCTCGGCGTGATCGGTGTCTACTCCGGCACGGCCAGGGGATTCGGCGACGTGCCGGGCGGTGTGCACGACGGCGACATGGTGGTGATCGACCCGGGTACCGGCACCAGCGGTGCGGGCACGGTGCTCGGCGTCATCGGCAACTCGGGCCGGCTCTACAACAACGGCCTCGTTCAACCGGATTTCGGTGACGTCGCGACACTTCGGGTCTACCGCCCGATGTGACGCCCTGGCAGAAAAGGCGCCGCAATGTTTTTCCCGAATTCCAGCGCGATGGACGCTACCGCGTCATCGGGTGGACCGAGTACGTTTCTACCCCAGATTGTCACGGGCCAACCCGCGCAGATCGCGCAGCATTCCACCGGGCTGCTGGCCAAGGCGACGCAGTTCATCTCGATGCTGGACGAGTTCACCAAGGCCGCCGACCAACTGAAGACGGTGTGGTCCGGCCAGGCGTCCCAGTCCGCCGCGCAGCAGATCACCGGTTCGCTGCAGTCGTTCGAGAAGATCATCCAGGTGGTGCAGAACGGCGCGAAGCTGCTCGGCGTGTCCGGCACGCTGGTGCAGTCGGCGCAGACCGCGTACACGTCGGTGGTCGGCTCGGTGAACCCGACGGTCGCGTCGCTGATGTCCAATCCGTGGACCTACAGCGCTGCCGTCGCACTGTCCACAGCGACGAGCGCTTCGCTGCGGGCGTTCATCACCGCGATCGAGGGCCTGTTGTCGGCGTTGGGTGCCGGGCAGTTGGGCGCTGAGATCGCCGGCCTGGTCGGCATCATCGGCGAGATCGAGCAGTTGGCGTCCGGCAGCGGCGCCACCGCGGCGACCACGGCCACGGCGGGCTCGCTGCCCACCACGCAGACCATCAGCACCACGCCGATCACCGCTCCGCAGGCACCGCCGCCGGTGGCCACGACGACCGGTCAGCAGTCCATCCAGGACGGCATCACCAACTACACCCCGCCAGCACTCCAGGGCTACGGCGCCCCGACGAGCCCGACCACCGGCACCACGGGACTGACACCCGGCATCGACCCGTCGAACAGCTGGATCGCGGTGGACCCGACGACGGCGGCAGCGACCCAACCGACAGCGCCACCAGCGCCAGCAGTGCCGACAACACCCATGACCACCGGTGAGGAGGTCTCGGTGACCGCTGCGAACGGTGTCACCACGACGGTCTCGGTGCCCCAGGGCCAGGCCGCCGACATCAGCATCGGCACCGACGGCTCCGTGCGGGTGACCCCGTGACGACCATGCAGGGTTCCGGCGTCGTGGACATGTCCGGCGTCATCAGCTCGATTCTCAAGTCCTACCAGGACGTGGTGACCGGCTACCAGACGATGGTCACCGGCGACCCGGACACCATCCAGGCCACCGCGACCAAACACGAGGACCAGGCCACCGGACTGGCCGCCGCGTCCAGCGACCTCGGCCAGCGCGCCAACACCCTGGCCAGCAGCTGGGAGGGCAGCGCGTACAACGCCTACCACACCGCGACCGGCCAGCTGACCGGACAGGTCGACACCGTCACGGCCAGCATCCGGCAGGAGGCGCAGCGGCTGTCCGCGGCTGCGTCCCTGCTGCGCGCCGGCAAGTCCCAGATGGACAGCATCGTCGCCCAGTTCCAGCAGGCCGGCCAGACGTTGATCAACGAGTCGCGCACCGCGGCCGCCGGTGCCGTCGGGGCGTTCGTGCAGGCAGCGCAGCAACTGGGCAACTCGGCGGTCAACGCGGCGAAGACGCTCACCGACCAGGTCGGTCAGACACTGGCCGGGCTGTTCGGCGTGGCAGGCACTGCCGAGGCCGGCCCGGAGCAGAAGCACGCCGGTTCGGTCGACATCGACGAGAACAAGGCACTCAAGACCGTGCTGGCCAATCAGCCGTGGTTCAAGAACTGGTACCGCTCCACCTACGGCACCGACCCCGACCCGAGCCACCTCAAGCTGGGCGCGCTGTCCTGGATGAGCAACCAGAGCGTGCTGGACGGGCGGCGGATGCCGAGGTCGAGCCCTGCGGTGTTCGGCAACACCGGCTGGTACTCGCTGACCGGCGACGGCCTCCAGTCGGCGGGCGCGCCGCTGAAGGCGAACACGCCGTTCGGCTCGCAGGCCGGCCTGCCCGGCGACGCGTCGACCACCAGCAAGCTCGTCCACGACACCAACATCACCCTGGGCAACACCGGCACCCAGACGCTGTACGACGGCTCGCTGGTGGATGACAAGGCATCCGGATCGAGCGATCTCGGCGGCTTCGGCACGGCCCACGGCACCGCCGAGTTCGACGCGGGCCTGAAGGCCACCGACAACGCCAACCTGTCCATCCATAGTGGACAGTTGCAGGCGAACGGTGAGGTGAAGGCCACCGTGGCCGACGCGAACGCTTTCGGCTCGTACACGGCAGGCCCGGCCTACGCGCAGGCCACCGGTGACGCGATGGTCGGCGCCGACGCCAGCGGCCACCTGACGGCAGGCGTCAACGGTGTGGCGGCGCACGCCAACCTGTTCGCGGGCGCCCAGGTCACCGGCACGGCGAACGCGGACGTCGCCGGGGTCGGCGTCGGCGCGACCGGGTCGCTACAAGCCGGCATCGGCGCCCAGTTCGACGGCCAGGCGACCTGGAACAACGGGCACATCGTGGTCAACGCGAAAGCGGGCGCCGCGCTTGGCGTCGGTGCCAGTGTCGGCGCGAACATCGACATCGACGTGCCGAAACTCGTGAACACGGCGCAGCAGTACGGCGGCGCCGCGGTCAACGCGGTGGAGAGCGCGGCAGGCTCGGTCGAGTACGCGGCCGGTCAGGCGGCGCACGCGATCGGCTCGGCCATGCTCACCGCCGGTCCGTACGCGGGTGCCTGGTGACCGCGCCGGAGCACATCGACGTGCCGGTCGGCTTCGACGTGCCGGTCGGCTGGCGGGCCGCCGACCCCGAAGGCACCGGTGCCGCGTTCGTGCTGGTCAAGGACGGCGATCCGACCGAGTTCACGCCGAACGTGACCATCGGCGTCCTGCGCAGGGACGACGACGTGGACATCGACGCGGCGGCAACGGAGTCGGTGCGCAGGCTGGCCGACTCGGTGCTGGAAGTGTCCGTTGTGGACAGGCAGGATGTCGGCAACGACAGGGCGCCCGGCATCGCCCAGGTGCTGCGGCTGCGCACCGACGACGGGGTACTGGTGCAGTCGCAGGTGCACCTGACCATCCCGCTCGGCGACGCCCCGCACGACCGGCTGGTGGTCGAACTGGCCTGCACGTGCCGACCCGAGCAGGCGCAGGACGTGGTCCCGGACTTCCAGCGACTTGTCGCCAGTTTCCACATACGGCAGGGAGAGCAACGTTGATCGAGGGCGAGATGGACACCGACGTCGCCGGCCTGCTGGACCGCGTGCGCAGGCAGACCGACCAGGTACAGCGCATCCAGCGCAGCGTGGAGGCCATGCGGATCACCGGCACCTCGCGCAACGGTGAGGTCACCGTGACCGTGCAGGGCACCGGCCGGTTCACCGAGATCTCCATCGACCCGGAGACGATGCGCAGGTACAACGCGCGCGATCTCGGGGACATCGTGCTGGAGGCGGTGAACGACGGTCTGCACAAGCTGGCCGAGGCGAGCAGCGCCCGGTTCGCGCCGGTGATCGAGGCGGCGTCCCGGATCGAGCAGCCGGAGTTCCGGTCGTGACCACCACCCAACCGGCCCCCACCGGGGTCGCCCCGACCTGCCGGGTCACCGTGGTCACGCCGTTCGCCAGGGTCGATGTCGCGCTGCCGGTGCGGGCCACGCTGGCCGAACTGGTGCCACAGCTGATCCGGCTGGCCGGCGCGGAAGGCCAGGCGTCATCGGAGAATCCGGGCTGGGTGTTGTCCCGGTTGGGCGGTGCCGCTTTCCCGGCCGGCCTGACCGTGACGGCGGCGGGGATCCGGGACGGCGACGTACTCTACCTGAATCCACGCGAGCGGCAGGCCGCGCCGCTGGTGTTCGACGACGTGATCGACGCGATCGCCAGCGCCGCCGAGAGCAGGGCCGGCGCGTGGGGGCCGAAGGTCGCCTACCGGATCGCGGTGGCGGCGACGGCCGTGCTGCTGGTCGGCGCGACCCTGTTGTTGCTGCACAGCCTGTCCGGCACGGTGCTGGCCCCGGTCGGCTGTGGCGCGTTCGCCGTGTTGATGTTGCTGGCGGGCGGCGCGTTGGCCAGGGCCTACGGCGACGCGGAAGCCGGCGTGGCGGCCGCCGCTGCCGGGGTGCCCGCCGCACTGCTGGCCGGCATGACGGCGCTGCCGCCGCACGTGTTCTCGCCGGGTTCCGGCCAGTTGGCCGTCGGACTGGCCGCGGTCACGTTGTACGGCGTGCTCGTGGTGGTCGCCGTGGCACACCGGTTGGCGTGGTTCCTCGCCGTGACGGTCGCCGCCGCGTTCGGCGCGATCGGCGCCGCCGTGGTGTTGTCGAGCGGCGCGCGGGCGGCCGAGGCGGCGGCCGTGCTGCCGGTGGTGGCGACAGCGCTCGGTGCCGTCGCGCCGATGATCTCGTTGCGGCTGGCCAGGCTGCCGCTGCCGACCGTGCCGTCGGACATGGATTCCTTCCGTGCCGAGGAGAAACCGACGATGGACGAGTCGGTGCTCGGCCAGACGTCCATTGCGGAAGGCATGCTGACCGCATTGCTCGGCGCGTTCGGGCTGGTGGTCGTCGGCTCGGTGATCGTGCTGACCCAGGGCGACTCGGTATGGCAGGTTGCCCTGGTCGGCGTGCTGGCGTTGGCGTGGCTGCTGCGGTCCCGCTCGTACGCCGGTGCCGCCCAACGGTTGGTGCTGGTCGGCACGGGACTGGCGACGTTGGCGTTGCTCGGCGGTTGGCTGGCCGGGCACGGCACGCAACTCAGCCAGTTCGTGGCGTGTGCCGTGGTGGCCGCGGCGGGCGTGATCAGCCTGCTGTACGCCAATCGCGTACGCAGGGGCCGCAGGTCACCGCACTGGTCGCGGCTGTTGGACGTGGTGGAGTTCCTGTCCCTGCTGGCGCTGATTCCGATCGCGGGCGTCGTGGTGAATGTCTACGCGGCGATCCGAGGTGCTGTCTGACGTCAAGAAAACGCCAAGGGCAGGTTGTCTACCATCGATTCACCATGCCTGCCGTTGCGCGCCAACAAGCCGATACCGAGCGCCTTGCTGACCTGCCGCACCTCGGGCACCTGGGTGGTCGGGTGCATGCCGACGCGCACCATCGACTCGCCGCGCCGGCCGCCGCGAGCGGTGCGCCGCAACGAGTACGACGTACAGGTGAACGCGGCCTGCGGCACGAACTTGCCGAGCATCGCCCGACCGTCGGCCGCCGATGTGGGCAGGTAGGTGACCTGGCGCAGCGTGCCGATCGACCAGTCCCGCCACGTTTCCTTGATCGTCACACCGAGATTTCCGCCCAGCGCCGCGTGATCCGAGCCGAGCGCGACGAGCAGGTCCTGCCGCAACTCGGCTTCGTCCAGCACCACACCGCCGTAGCCGGCTTCGGCGAGCCTGCCCACCATGGTGAGCGCGGCCGTCGCGGTGGCCCGTGCCGCTCCGGTGTCACCGCCGCCCCTGGCCACGGTCGCGGCAGGCGCGTCGGCGGGCCGGTAGCGCAGGGCGAGCCAGTGCACCTGGATCGGCTCGGTGTCGCGGTGGTCGCCGTAGTAGTGCGCCCTCGGCGGGCTGGGCACCGACCACACCACCAGTTGGGCGCCGGCCAGTCGGATGTCGGTCCGGTCGAAGGTTTCCGCCAGCACGGTGAGCAGTGCCGCGGAATCGGGATTCCCGGTCGGCGTGAGCCGCACCACCGCGATCATCGAGTCGTCGAGTTCCGCGATTCCCGCGCGATTGCCCGCCCTGTCGATCTGCCGCCGGAAACGCAGACCGGGCAGCAGGATGCCGAGCGGATCAGTGCCCTTGACGGTGTTAACTCGACGGCGGAACCGAAGGTGCACCGCGATCCACTGGTACACGCACAGCCCGGACCAGCGCACCGACGTCACGCCGATCGCCACGACGGCGATCGCGGCGACCACGATGCTCACCGGACGCCATGGCAGCACGGTCGCCGCCACCGCGAGAATCGCCAGTTCCCACAAGGCGACCTGGCCGACGCGCACCGGACGGAACAGTCCGATCCGGCCACTCGGGTCGCCGGATCGCTTGCCGCGCTTGGGTGCCGCTGGCCGGGCGACCGATGGAGACAGTTGCGTGGCCGACTGGGTGCTCATGTCGGATGAGCATAGGTATGCTCACCAGGCCGCGTACAGCGCAATCACATTGACACGTTGCGAACGGTGGAAATACGGCGAAGCTCGGGGGCTACGACGGTGTGGACACAGCGCGATCAGATCCAGGCGTACCAGTTCTTACGCCGCAGACTGATATCCGCATTGGTCACCGCTGATGCCAACCACCCGATATCACCCAGTCGGCGGCTGGTACTCGGTACCATTCTCGGGGTCGCCGCCGCAGTACTGACCGCGGCAGCATTCGGTGTCATCGGGTTACTCGATCCGTCCGGCGCTGCCGACTGGCAGCAGGGTGGCCAGGTGATCGTCGAGCAGGAAACGGGCGCCAGATATGTCCTCGGACAGGACGGCCTCCTGCACCCTGTGGTCAACTACGCGTCCGCGCGGCTGCTGGCCGGCGGCAACGCGGACCAGACGGTGACCGTCTCGTCGAGTTCGCTCGGCTCGGCGTCGCGGGGCGCGATGCTCGGCATTCCCGGCGCGCCCGACTCGCTGCCGGCCTCAGGTTCCTTGTCCGACAACACATTCGCGAGTTGCACGAGGACGCCGCCGGATCTGCCGGCGGCTGCCGAGCCGGTGTCCACCGTCATTCTCGGCAACGTGGCGCCCACCGGCCATCCGTTGCCGACCGGACAGGCATTGTTCGTCACGCCGCCATCCGGTGGCGAATTCCTGGTCACTTCTGGACACCGATTTCGGTTGACCAGTCAGGCAGCCATCGCAGCGCTTGGCTACGAGGACGTGCCGGCGACGCCGGTGTCGGACAGTTGGCTGGACACCGTGCCGGCCGGTCGTGATCTCGCGCTGCTCGCGGTGTCGGACGCGGGAGCGCCCGGCCCGACGATCGGCGGCACTCCGACGCAGGTCGGCCAGGTGCTCGGCGACGGCTCCTACTACCTCGTGCAGGCCGACGGTGTGGCGCCGATCGGCGCCACCGAGGCGAGGCTGGTGCTCGGCGACTCGGCCGACGTCGCCGCCTACCCGAACGGCAGGCCGAGCGTCGTGCAGTTGTCCGTCGCCGCACTGGCCGCCGCCCCCCGTTCACCGGTCGCCGCGCAGTCCGGCACAGCCGACTACCCGCGCGCCCTGCCCACGGTGGCCACGGTCAGCCCGAACGCCGTGCTGTGCGCAGTCGGCGACGGCACCGACGACGCGGAGATCATCGCGGCCGGCGGGCTGCCGCTGCCGCAGGGCGCCAAGGTGATGCGCGTCGGCCAGCGCACCGACGACCGCGTCGCCGACGAGGTCTACGTGCCACCGGGTTCGGGCACGCTGGTCCGTGAACGGGTCGGCACCGGCGGTGGCACCGGCGCCATGTACCTGATCACCGACGCCGGCACGAAGTACCCGGTGCCGAGCCAGGACGCCGCGGCGGCGCTCGGCTACGCCGGTGTGACGCCGAAACAGGTGGCCGGCACCCTGCTGGCCCTGCTGCCGACCGGGCCGAGCCTGGATCCGGTGGCCGCACGGCAGGTGGTGGTTTCCGGAGGTGGTGGCAGATGACCGGCTCCGTGTCGACCGAGGCCGAGCAGCCGACCGCGGCAGGCCGCATCCTGGTCGGCGTCGTCGAGGACCATCCGCTGTACCGGGCCGCCGTGGCCAGGGTGCTCGAGGAGACGGCGGACATCGAACTGGGCGTGGTCGCCGACTCGGTGGCCAGGTTCGCGGCCGGCCGGCAGGCGCCCGGCGGTGTCGTGGTGCTGGACCTGAAGCTGCACGGGGTGCGGGATGCCGCCGCGGTGCTGGAGATCGTCGGCATGGGGCACCGGGTGCTCGTCGTGTCGGCGCACGCGGGCCAGCCCGAGGTGCTGGGCGCGATCGCGGCAGGCGCGCGGGGCTACCTGTCCAAGGACGCCGACGGCGCCGAGATCCTGCGTGCGATCAGGGCCATCGCGGCAGGGAACAGCTACGTGTCACCGATCCTGGCGGCGTTCGTGCTGAACTCGTCGCGGGAGCGGCAGGCCGGCCCGAGGATCGAGTTGTCGGCGCAGGAGCGCCGGGTGTTGTCGCTGGTGGCGGCCGGTGAGCGGGACGCCGACATCGCGGAGACGATGGCGATCAGCATCCGCACCGTTCGGTCCTATTTGGACAGGATCAGGGACAAGACCGGCCGCAGGCGGCGGCCGGAGCTGACCCGGTTCGCCATCGAGGAGGGCATCGCCCACCAGCCGCCGGGAGCGATCACCTGACGTAATCAGTGATCACCGTCCGTGGATGTGGCAAATTCACAGGAAGAACGACGGACCTTATCCGGGTTGTCGTCGTATACCTGGATGTAGGCCTGTAGTCCCGCGGAAGGACGGCGCATCGTGCGGGAACCATCACGTGACCGGCGTGCCGTGCGAGCGGCCGGCCAGCGCCGCGTGCAGACCGTCACCACCTGGACGGCGGCCGGCTCCGTCCTCGCCGCGGTGCTGCTGGCAGCGGCGCTCGCGCACGGCACGGCAGCCGCCCGCGACTCCGCAGGCGACCAGTTGCAGACGCCGGACAACCCGCCCGCCATCAGTGGCCTGGACGACGGCACGCACAGCGGGACGGGCGGGTCATGACCACCCTGGACACCACACTGAGCGTGACGTTCCCCGCTCTCGGCACGACAGCCACCGTCGTGGTCACCGACGAGGCGGCGCTGGCTGACGCGGAACTGCTGCTGCGCACAGAGCTGACCGCCGTCGACGCCGCGTGCAGCAGGTTCCGCAGGGACTCCGAGATCGCCTGGCTGCACGACAACGCGGGTACCGAGGTGACGGTCAGCCCGCTGCTGGCCGAGGCCATCGGCGTCGCACTGCGGGCCGGCAGGGTGACCGGCGGCATCGTCGACCCCACGGTGGCCAGCGCGGTCGCCGGTCTCGGCTACGACAGGGACTTCGCCGAACTCGACCTGGACGACCCGACCCCGGTGGCGCCGCCGCGTGCGGCCCCCGGCTGGTGGCGGGTGTCGTTCGACCCGGCGACCCGGCGGGTGCTGGTGCCCCGCACGGTCGGTCTCGACCTCGGGGCGACAGCCAAGGCACTGGCCGCCGACCGGGCGGCCCGACAGATCGCGGATGCCGTCGGCGGCGGGGTGCTGGTCAGCCTCGGCGGCGACATCAGCACGGCCGGCGAGGCGCCGGAGGGCGGCTGGCGGATCGGCGTCGGCGACGACCACCGGGTGGCCGGCGTCGATCCGGACACCACGGTGACCATCAGGTCCGGTGGCCTTGCCACGTCCAGCACCACGTGCCGGACCTGGCGGCGGGCCGGCCGGACCGTGCACCACATCGTGGACCCGCGCACCGGTGACGTCGCTGTCCAGGCGTGGCGCACGGCGAGCGTCGCCGCTGCCACCTGCGTCGACGCGAACACCGCGAGCACAGCGGCGATCGTGCTCGGCTGGTCCACGCCTGCCTGGCTGACCTCGGTGCGACTGCCCGGCAGGCTGGTCGGGCAGAGCGGCAACGTGCTGACCATCGCGGGCTGGCCGGCCGAGGACCGTCTGGGCTGAGCAGGATGAACCAGCCGATCATGTGGTACGCCAGCCGCGCCACCGGCCTCATCGCGTTGGTCCTGTTCACCGCGTCCGTCGTGCTCGGCGCGCTGGGCGGCGGCAGGTACTCCGGTCAGCGGTGGCCCCGGTTCGCGCTGGCCGCCGTGCACCGCAGCGTGTCGCTGCTGGCCGTGGTGTTCCTCGCGGTGCACATCACCACCGCGATCGTCGACCCGTTCGCCGGCATCGGCTGGCTGGACGCGATCGTGCCGTTCCGCTCGGTGTACTACCCGTTCTGGCTCGGCCTCGGCGCCGTCGCGACCGACCTGACCATCGCGATCACGGTGACCAGCCTGCTGCGGCCGAGGGTGAACGTCGTGCTGTGGCGGGTGGTGCACTGGACCAGCTACGCGTGCTGGCCGCTCGCGGTGATCCACGGCATCGGCACGACACCGGCCGATATCCGGATGGGCTGGGTGCTGGCCTTGAACATCGTGTGCGTGTTGGCCGTGCTCGTCGCGGTCGGCTGGCGCGCCGGCACCAGTCATCCGGACACCGAGGCACGGGCAAGGGCGCTGCGGTGACCGACCTGGTGGGTGCGCCACCGAGCCACGGTCCTCGGCTGTTCGCCGGTTGGGCCGCCACCGGCAGGCCAGCCGACCTGGCGGCGCACCTCAACCGGTACGGGCCGCTGCCGGCGCACGTGGCCTTGATCGATCTGGCGCGCTCCGCCGGACTCCGGGGGCGAGGCGGGGCCTGGTTCCCGACGGGGACGAAGCTGGCGGCCGTCGCCGCGGGCAAGCGCAAGGGCTCAGTAGTGGCCAACGGCGTGGAGAGTGAGCCGGTCAGCGACAAGGACCACGCGCTGCTCACCGTCGCGCCGCACCTGGTGCTGGACGGTATGGCGCTGGCAGCGAACGCGGTGGGCGCGCGGGACGCCGTGCTGTGCGTGCCACGGGGTGATGTGCTGGTGCCGAGCCTGCTGGCCGCGATCGCGTCGCGGACCGGTGACCCGGTGCCGATCCGGCTGGCCGAGGTGCCGCACCGGTACGTGGCCAGCGAGGAGTCCGCGCTGGTGAACTTCCTGAACACCGGCATGGCCCGGCCGACCGAACGGCCACCGCTGCCGTTCGAGCGAGGCGTGCGCGGTCGCCCGACGCTGGTGGACAACGTGGAGACGCTGGCCGATCTCGCGCTGCTGGCCAGGTATGGGGCCGACTGGTTCCGCTCGGTCGGCACGGCTGCCGCACCCGGCACCGCGCTCTGCACCGTGGGCGGCGCGGTCGCGCGGCCAGGGGTACGGGAGTTCCCGGTCGGCGCCAGCCTGCGCAGCGCGCTCGGCGAATTCACCGAGCCGGTCGCCGCGGTGCTGGTCGGCGGGTTCGGCGGCATCTGGGTCGGGCAGCCAGCTGATCTCGCCCTGGCACCCGATCTGCTCGGTGTCGCGCTGCTCTTGGCACTGCCGGCGCGGGCCTGCGGCCTGGCCACCACAGCGCGGATCGTCCGATATCTGGCCGGTGAGTCGGCCATGCAGTGCGGGCCGTGCATGTTCGGCCTGGCCGCTGTCTCTCAGGACCTTGATGCGCTGGTCAGTGGCCAACCCGTGCTGGACCGGCTGCGGCAGCGGCTCGGTGTCGTCAATGGCAGGGGAGCGTGCGCGCATCCGGACGGTGCCGTCCGGCTGGCCGCCAGCGCACTGTCCGTGTTCGCCGATGACGTGCGGTCACATGCGGCAGGTCGGCCGTGCTTCGGGGTGCGGGTCGATCCCGGCTTCCCGATCCCGGCCGCGACCGGCCTGGGGGTGGGGTGGCGATGAGCAGGCTGCGGGTCAACCCGATCGCCTGTCACGCGCACGGGCTGTGCGCGGAACTGCTGCCGGAACTGGTCGATCTGGACGAATGGGGCTACCCGATCCTGCCCGACGGCACGTCGGGTGAGGTGCCACCGCAGTTGGTCGCCACTGCCCGCGAGGCGGTCACCGCCTGCCCGACGCTCGCGCTCCGCATGACCAGGCAGTCCTGACTACCCCTCCGGGGTATCGTGGAAGGCCGGAATCCGATGGTGGAGGGCGTGTCATGCCGGGTTACAGCGAGGACAAGACGGGCTACCTGCGTCGGCTCCGTCGCATCGAGGGCCAGGTGCGTGGCCTGCAGCGGATGGTGGAGAGCGACGACTACTGCATCGACATCCTCACCCAGATCTCGGCCGCCACCAAGGCCTTGCAGGCCGTTTCACTGGGCCTGATCGAACAGCACCTCGGGCATTGCGTGAGTGAGGCGATCACCGAGGGCGGCGAGGTGGCGGAAACGAAACTGCGCGAGGCCAACGAGGCCATCGCGCGGCTGGTGCGGTCCTGACCTGTCCGCACTCCGGACACCCATGGCAGCGCGGTAGAAAACCGTTCGGCCAGACGCGTGATTCACCCGGCTCGGGGAGTTCCAGTTGGGTGGTTTCAGATTACTCTGGAATCGGCCAAACAAACCGAGGGGTCGGCTGGTCCCCCCTAGTCGGGGTGGTGGGGACCAGCCGTTCGGTTGTCTCGACACGGCTGTTGGTAAGTGACCTTTCCTGATCGTCCCTGACCCGCTCCGGTCCGATATGGACAATTGTGCCGACCGTCGTCGCCGCATGTCGGACCCGCAGGATTCCACCGTCCACCTTGACGCGGATGCCTCCACGCTGCTCGGATGACATCGTTAGCCAGTCATACGATCCAGGACGGGTGGACATGAGTATTCGATCCGACGCCGCCGAACTCGCACCGGAACTGGTCGCTCTGCGTCGCGAACTGCACCAGATACCGGAGATCGGCCTGCACCTGCCGCGCACCCAGGAGCGCGTGCTCGCCGCCCTGGACGGACTGCCGCTGGAGATCAGCACCGGCACCGACCTGTCGTCCGTCACCGCCGTGCTGCGCGGTGGCCTGCCCGGTCCCGCTGTGCTGCTGCGCGGCGACATGGACGCGCTGCCGGTCACCGAGCGCAGCGGCGAGGAGTTCACGTCCCGGATCGACGGTGCCATGCACGCCTGCGGCCACGACCTGCACACCGCCGGCCTGGTCGGCGCCGCCCGGCTGCTGTCCGCCCGGCGCGCCGAACTGCCCGGTGACATCGTGTTCATGTTCCAGCCCGGTGAGGAGGGCTGGGACGGCGCAGGCCACATGATCCGCGAGGGCGTGCTGGACGCGGCCGGCCGCCCGGTGACCGCCGCCTACGGCCTGCACGTGCTGTCCGGCGAGGTGCCGAGGCACCAGTTCACCAGCAGGCCAGGCCCGCTGATGTCGGCGTCGGACGGCCTGTTCGTCCGGGTGATCGGTGCCGGCGCGCACGGCTCCCGGCCGTCCGGTGGGCTGGACCCGGTACCTGCGGCGTGCGAGATGGTGACCGCCCTGCAGACCATGGTGACCCGCAGGTTCGACGTGTTCGACCCTGTGGTGATCACCGTCGGCACGTTCCACGCCGGCACCAGGCGCAACATCATCCCGGACGACGCGACGTTCGAGGCCACCGTGCGCAGCTTCTCGGTGGCGGCACGGGAGAAGCTGATGGCCGAGTCGGTCCGGCTGTGCAAGGACATCGCGTCGGCGCACGGCATGGACATCGAGATCCGCTACGACGGCGAGTACCCGGTGACCGTGAACAACGCCACGCACCACGCGTTCGTCGAGGACACCATCCGTGACCTGTTCGGTGACGAGCGGTTCACCCCGCTGGCCAATCCGCACACCGGCTCCGAGGACTTCTCCAGGGTGCTGGAGGCGGTGCCCGGCACGTACCTGTTCCTCGGCGCCTGCCGGTCGGCCGACCCGGATGCGGCGCCGGACAACCATTCGCCGCTGGCCACGTTCGACGACGCGGTCGTGCCGGACGGTGCCGCACTGTTGTCCGAATTGGCCGTTCGCCGGATGAACCTGGAGGTGGCAGCCGCATGACGCGCACGCTGTTCGCGGGTGGACTTGTCTTCGACGGCACCGGCTCCGACCCGGAGCGGGCCGACGTGCTGATCGAGGACGGCAGGATCGTCGACGTCGGGTCGAACCTGGACGCCGACGACATCGTGGACTGTCAGGGAGCGACACTGCTGCCCGGCCTGTTCGACTGCCACGTGCACGTCACCGTGTCCGACATCGGGCTGCTGCCCCGGGTGCAGCAGCCCTTCTCGTACCAGTTCTACGCGGCGGAGCGGAACCTCGGCCGCACGCTGGCGTTGGGGATCACCACGGTCCGTGACGCGGGCGGTGCCGACCTGGGCATCAAGCAGGCGGTCGACGACGGACTGGTCGCCGGGCCACGCATGCAGATCTCCGTCTCGATGATCTCGCCGACCGGTGGCCACGGCGACGGCTGGACGGTGTCCGGGCACTGCGTCCCGCTGTCCGTGCCGCACCCCGGCCGGCCCGCGACCATCGCGAACGGTCCGGACGAGATGCGCAGGGTGGCACGGGAACTGCTGCGGGCGGGCGCCGACGTGCTCAAGGTGTGCACGACCGGTGGCGTGCTCTCCCCGAGGGACGACCCGAAACACAGCCAGTTCACGCCAGCCGAGTTGGAGGTGCTGGTCACCGAGGCCACCATGCAGGGGCGCCCGGTGATGGCGCACGCGCAGGGCTCGGAGGGCATCAAGAACGCGGTCCGGGCCGGCATCCGGTCCATCGAGCACGGTATCTACCTCGATGCCGAGGCGATCGAGTTGATGCTGGCCAACGGCACGTGGCTGGTGCCGACGCTGATCGCGCCGGTCGCCGTGATCCGGGCAGCCGCCGCCGGTGCGTCGCTGCCGGACGCCGTGGTGCGCAAGGCCGAGGAGGTCGTCGTCGTGCACGCCGACTCGGTGCGCCGGGCCGTCGACGCCGGCGTGAAGATCGCGATGGGCACGGACAGCGGTGTCGGTCCGCACGGCACCAACCTGGAGGAACTGCCGCTGATGGCCGGCTGCGGCATGACACCGGGCCAGGTGCTGGCGGCGACCACGTCGTCAGCGGCCGATCTGCTGGGTCTCGGCAGTGAGTTGGGCAGGCTGGCACCCGGCTACCGAGCCGACGTCGTGGTGGTCGACGGTGACGCCTACGACCTGCCGGCGTTGGCCGGCAACGTCCGTGAGGTGTGGCGGGACGGCGTTCTGGTGGTGGACAAGGCGGCCAAGCCCTGAGCGTCGTACGCCGGCGCGACCGTCGGTTCGGCCCGGACTCGGATTTCGTTGACACAGCAAGGCCTCCTCCTGATCGGATGGGTGAGAACCGATCAGGAGGAGGCTGCTTGCGTCGTCGATCCTCGTGCTGTCCGGGAGTCGGTCCGCCACGTCGCGTACCGCTGCGCTGACCGAACATCTCGCCGATCGGCTGCGTGGCCACGGGCACGTTGTCGGCACGGTTCGCCGGTGTACAAGGCCGCCTACAGCGGTCTGCTGAAGACCCTGCTCGACCTGCTGCCGCAGTGCGCGCTGGCCGGCAAGGTGGTGCTGCCCGTGGTCACCTGTGGGAGCCCGGCCCACGTGCTGGCCATCGACTACGCACTGCGGCCGCTCTACCAGGTCGTTGACGACTTCTCCGCCGTGCTACTGGGCAGGCATCCCGCGACCGTGTGACCTCACGACCGCAGCCTGCGGGCGCCCACCGCGATCACGCAGGCGATGACCAGCAGGACCCCGAGTACCAGCGTGAACGCGTCCCTGGTGCCCAGTTCGCTCGCCGTGCTCAGGCTCGCGTACAGGGTGCCCAGCGTGGCGACACCCAGCGCCAGCGCGGTCTGCTGGGTGGTGGCCAGTGCGCCGCTGCCCACCCCGGCCCGCTCCGTCGGCACGCCGGACAGCACGACCCGGAACAGCGTCGTCATGGTCATCGCGTTGCCGACGCCGAGCAGCACCATGCCCGGTGCCAGGTCCAGGATCGTCAGGTCGGGCCAGGTGAGCAGCGTGGTGGCGATGGTCACCGCGATGCCGACGGCCTGGATCATGGCGCCGTAGCCGATCACCTTGGCGCCGCCCAACCGGGAGACCAGCCTGCTGCTGATCAGCGACACGACGAAGAAGCCGACAGCGAGCGGGGTCAGCGCCAGCCCTGCCTGGATCGGGCTCAGGTGCAGCGCGTCCTGCAGGGTGACCGCGTAGACGAACATGAAGCCGCCGAAGCCCGCGAAGAACGGCACCGCGAGCAGCAGACCCTGTCGCATGGACGGCATCCGCATGATCGACGGCGGCAGCAGCGGCACCCGGCCCGCCGCCTCGGCCCGCCGCTCGACCAGCACGAACGCGGCAGCGGCGAACGGGAAGGCGCCCAGCGACAGCCAGGTCCACAGCGGCCAGCCGAGCGCGGCACCTTCGGTCAGCGGCACCAGCAGCGCGAGCAGGCTCACGCCGAGCATCAGTGTGCCCAGCCGGTCGATGCCGATCGGGTTGGTCGAGCGGGTCTCCGGCACGGTGCGCCTGGCCATGATCAGGCCGACGATGCCGACCGGAACGTTGACCAGGAAGATCGGCCGCCAACTGCTGCCCGCGATGTCGGCGGACACCAGCGCGCCACCGAGCAGTTGCCCGATGACGCTGGACAGCCCACCGACGGCGCCGTAGTAGCCAAGCGCCTTGGACCTGCGCTGGCCGTTCGTGGTGGCCTGGATGGTGGAGAGCACCTGCGGCAGCATCATCGCCGCGGCGGCGCCCTGCGCGACCCTGGCCAGTACCAGGGTGGTCGCGGTCGGGGCGAGCCCGCAGATCAGCGACGTGAGGGTGAACGCCGCCATGCCGGCGAGGAACATCCTGCGGCGGCCGAACGAGTCGCCGAGGCGGCCGCCGAGCACCAGGAGCAGCGCGTAGCCGATGCCGTAGCCGGCGACGACGAGTTCCAGGGTGGCGGTCGACGCGTGCAGGTTGGCATCGATGGTCGGCAGCGCGACGTTGACGATGAAGAAGTCGATCAGCGGCAGGGCAGCGCCGAGCAGCACGGTCACGAGGCCTGCGGGTGTCAGTGCGGTGGTGGACAGTTGGTGTGCGGGACCGCGCCGGCTGGACCGCTGGCGCACATTGGCAGCCGATTCGGTCGAGGCAGTCTCTAGGTCCGTGGTCATGGCACCACTCTGCGGCCGTTCTGACACTGGTAGCCAGAGTGTGTTTATCCAGGTACCACGACTACCTGGTAACAGGCTGCCGGGCGTGGCATGGTGGGTTCGTGACCACATTTGTCCAGGACGAGGCCGACCTCACCGCCCAGCTGACCCGGTTGCCGTCGCAGCCGGAGCCGGGTACCAGGCTGTCCGACGAGGCCAGGCGCGATGAGCTGGCCGCTTTCCTGCGCAGCAGGCGGGAGCGGATCTCCCCGGAGCAGGTCGGCCTGCCGGTCACCACGAGGCGGCGAACCCCCGGCCTGCGCCGCGAGGAGGTCGCGCAGCTCGCCGGCGTTGGTGTGACGTGGTACACGTGGCTGGAGCAGGGCCGGGACATCCACGCGTCCGAACAGGTACTGGCTGCCATTGCCGCGACGCTGCACCTGGATCCCTACGAACGGATCCACCTGTACACGCTGGCCGGCCAGCCGGAGCCGCCGATCGGCCGGGACTGCAAGGTGATCAACGAGACGATGCTGGTGATGCTGCGCCAGTTGGAGCCGATTCCCGCCGTGGTGTCCAATGCCCGCTACGACATCCTGGCCCGCAACCGGACCTACGACCGGATGGTCGGCGGGCTGGACTCGCTCCCGTTCGAGGACCGGAACTCCCTGGTGCTGGCGTTCACGTCGCCTGCCTGGCGGTCCCGCATCATCGACTGGGAGCAGAACGCGCCCAGGATGGTCGCCCAGTTCCGCGCCGCGATGGCCCAGCACGTCGCCGAGTCGAGCTGGAAGTGCCTGGTCAAGCGGCTACGTCAGGAGTCGCCGGAGTTCGAGCGGATGTGGAACCAGCACGAGGTGCGTGCCCCGGAGAACTTCACCAAGCGTTACCTCCACCCGGACGTCGGCCTGATCCGGTTCGAGTACACGCAGCTGTGGTTCGGTCAGCGGTCCGAAATCAAGCTCACCACGTACACCCCGGCCGACGGGGACAGCTGGGACAAGGTTCGGGAACTGCATGCCCTGGCCGAACTGTGATCCGGTTAGGGGGAGGATCGGCTTGACCCGAACGGGCGACTACCGATAGACACGGAGCGTGTTGGCTCGCCTCGGCGGGCAGGGTCGGGTGGCTCTAGGGGCGATTCTCGGCGCTGTGGTCGCTGCTTCGTGTGTGTTCGGTTTGTTGTCCGTACCCGACGGCGACACCGCGCACGCTGACGAAAGCTTCTCGCCCGCGGTGGCCGGGGTGTCGGCCGCCGCTGGTCAGCTGGGCAGTGGGGAGCCGTTGCCCGGCGCGGCTGCCGCGGCTGAGGTGCCGACCACGACTACCGCGCCTCCTGTGGTGACCACTGCCACGCGGCCGCCGCCTCCGCCTGTGGTCACGACTCCTGCTCCGCAGCCGACCACTACGCACGTCAGGCCGCCGCTGCCTACCTTTCCGACGTTTCCGTCGCCGCCTACGCGGCGGCATCACTGCCGCATGCCGGTGTGCTGATCGGTCGGGCTCGGCGCCCGGGCGGCGAGGTTGGCCGGTCAGGTGATCCGGCCCTGCTGCGCGGGTAGTGTTGGGCTGCTATGGCAATCAGCGTGTTCGACCTGTTCAGCATCGGTATCGGGCCGTCGAGTTCACACACGGTCGGTCCGATGAAGGCTGCTCGGATGTTCGTCGTCGGCCTCCGTGCCGATGGCCTGCTCAGCCGCACCGCGTCGGTGCGGGCTGAGCTGTTCGGCTCGCTCGGCGCCACCGGGCACGGGCACGGCAGCGACCGGGCAGTGCTGCTTGGCCTCTGCGGGGAGGACCCCCGAACGGTGGACGTGGACACGGTTGGTGATCGGGTCGCGGACATCAAGCGGCGTCGCGAAGTCGACCTGCTGGGTGAGCACACCGTCGCCTTCGACCCGGACCACGACCTGGTGCTGCACCGCCGCAAGTCGCTGCCTACGCATCCCAACGGGATGATCTTCACGGCCGTCGACGAGGCCGGCACCGTGCTGCGGGCCAGCACGTACTACTCGGTCGGCGGCGGGTTCGTCGTCGACGAGGCGGCTACCGGAGCTGACCGGATCAAGCCGGACGACACCCCCGTCGCGCACCCGTTCACCACCGGCGACGAACTGCTGGTCGCGTGTGCCAGGGCGGAACTGCCGATCAGCGGCGTGATGTTGGCCAACGAACTGTCCTGGCGTGGTGAGGACGCCGTTCGGTCCGGGTTGGCCGAGATCTGGGACGCCATGCAGGAGTGTGTGCGGCGCGGCTGCGAGCAGGACGGCACGCTGCCCGGTGGGCTGAAGGTGCGGCGTCGGGCCGCGGAACTGCACCGGACGCTCAGTGACGA
>DASXYT010000393.1:0-13932 GCA_036502345.1 Pseudonocardiaceae bacterium
GATGCGGGGTCAGGCGTGGACTCACACGGTTGGTCGGCTACCGATCGGCCGGCTCAGAGCCAGCCGGCTTCCTTGGCGATCCGGATCGCGTCCACCCGGTTGCGCGCGTTGAGCTTGGTGACCGCCGTCGTCAGGTAGTTCCGCACCGTGCCGGCGGACAGGTACAGCCGGGCCGCGATGTCCACGGCGTTCGCACCGTCGGCCGCCATCCGCAGGACCTCGACCTCCCGGCCGGTCAGCGGGCAGTCCGCACTGTCCCAGGCGGCCAGCGCGAGATCGCTGTCCACCACCCTGCGGCCGACGGACACCTCGCGAATGGCGCTGGCCAGCTTGTCCGGCGGCGCGTCCTTGAGCAGGAATCCGCCGACCTTGGCCGCCAACGCCCTGCGCAGCGTGCCCGGCCTGCCGAGGCTGGTCAGAATCAGCGTGCGGCACTCCGGCATCTGTTCGTGCAGTTCGGAGGCTGCCGTGAGGCCGTCCTTGCCAGGCAGATCTATGTCGATGACCGCGACATCGGGATGGGTGGCACGGGCTGCCGGCATGATCTCGTTCCCGCCTGCGACTTCGGCGACGACCTCGATGTCGGACTCCAACCGCAGCAACGCCACCAGCGCCCCGCGGACCATGTGCACGTCCTCCGCGATCATGACCTTGATCACCCCAGGCGCCTCCCCCCGGCTACCACCGACCACCGCCGTCCCTACCGCCCCCGAGTGCATGCGCAATCCACGATGGACTGTTGTTGCAGGGTTTCCGGCCGTCTTACCGGCCACAAACACCAACCCGAGTTTGTGAAGACACTTTAGCGCAAATGAAGAGTTGGACTTACGCCATCTACTACCTAGCTTTGCCGGAATCGAGACCTATACTGCGGTACCACTTCCGACCGGAGAGCCGACGACAGACATTCGCGACTTTACGGCAAGTCGCACGTTGTGTCCGTCTTATGGTGGAATTCCTAGTCGTAATCGAGCGGTCACGGATCGAAGTGGCTGGTCCAGCGGATGGATCTTAACAGGATCGCCGACCAACCGCTGACCTGCCGATAAGCAGGGCGGTCAAGCAACAAGGCCCTGGGCTTCACGGCCGAACTGGCCAGGCCGCCGACCAGCGCCCGCGACTCCCCGGTAGGCCTGCGCGATGTCCAGCCAGTGATCGGCGTCGGCGCCGACGGCCACCAGGTCAAGATCGTCACGGTGCCGCCTGCGGGTCACCAACTGGCAGAAGTCAACCGCCGAGCCGGTGACGCGCTGTGCGGCGTCGTCCGGACCGAACCGCCAGATTGCACCAGATGGTGCCGTCAACTCGAATCCGAACCGCACGTCGGGTGTTGCCAGCCCGCGGGCCAGGTAGCCGAAGTCCCACACCTGGACGGCAAAGGCGACCACGTACTTGATCCGGTCGGTCCACTCCCTGCTCGTGCCCAGCGCGTCGGCGATGTCCTGGCCGTGCCCGACCAGTTCCATCATGCCTGCGGCGGCCAACACTCCTGCCGGGATCGGCCGCACCAGCCACGGCACCAGCGAATCCCCTGGCACGGCGTTCAGCGCGCCCTCAGCGGTGGCCCGGTCGGCCCGCCAGCGGGCCAGCAACTGCCCGGGGGTGTCGTTCTCGTACTCGGCCAGGGCGGCATGAATCGCCCCGTCGAAGTCGCCCTCCGCCTTGGCGGTGATGGCCTTGAACATCTCCGGCGCCGCGACGGCCGCCGCGGCGATCCGGTTGATGAAGGACAGGTGGGCGATCTGCTGCCGCACGGTCCAACCGGGGGCGGGGGTCGGCAGCGACCACTGCGCATCGTCGATGTCGGCCACCAAGCGGTCCACGCTGTCGCCCTCGGCGACCAGTGTGGCGATCACATGCTGTAACTCGGTCACGCGAGCGTCCTTCCGCCAGGAACCGGATTCCCTCCAACGCGTGTCCGTCGCGGACGACCCAATCACGCTCCGTCGCCACACGCCGGACGGGTTCAGCATGCTGCAACCAGCACTCCAACGTCTTCTTCGACCGTGCCGTGCAGCCCCCGCACGTACTCACCAACTCCCTGCCGGCGACACAAAACGATCAGCAGGCGGTCGGGTGCGGGTCCCGATCCAGCCTGCTGATCGATTCACGGAGGCAGGTCAAGCGGCGACCACCACTACGCCGCGACCGCTTCGGTCTCCGGGTCCCGGAAACACAGGCAACCCATGACCGGGGCCTCCGTCGAGATTTCGGAATTCTGCCAGACGTCGAATGTGTCGATCACCAATTCGACATCGTGGTACGCGTTGTTGAGCCGAACGGCGTCGAGGCCGAGGCTGGTCAGAAGAACGGTCGCGTTTGCGGTAGCGGTTGCGGACATTGAATGCCTCCGAATAAGGAGTTGGCTCCGGTGATGGCACAATCATGCGACTCCGCCCGCACCGTTGCCAGTGCCACCCTCACCAGCGGCGGGTGTTCTTTTCATACCCCGCCCAGGCATCCCGCTACTCCGTTTGCTGTCGATCATGTCAAATCAAATGATCAATTCTGAGGATTTCACTCCAGGGCCCCCGAATAGCCACGAGCCGTAAATTATCTGCTACGCGGCGTGATGGCAACGCGAAACTTTCCGGAGTTCGCCCGACAACGCGGTAACCGGGCACCCGCCCAGGTCAGCTAGGCCCTTGAATGCGAAAAGGGCGATTCACGAATTCGACGTAGGTTACCAAAAACAACTCACTCCGGGCGGCGCGCGTGATCGCCCCTGTTGAGGCGCACCCGGTGAAAAAGTCATACGGAGCGTGCTGAGTGGGACACGCACACGGATGAGCACCGCACTGGTGACCGGCCTACATCTGTCGGACGATCCATGTGGACTTCGATCGGATATGCGGATTTCCGCAGTTTGCCGGCCGAAGCAGGCTGAGGAACGAGCGGAAGGTAGCAGATGGCGTCGAACACGATCCGCCGGCACCCTGCCACCGTCAGCGCGGCCGCGATGGCGAGCGACCGGGGCTGGCACGACGAACCCGCTCGACACGGCGGCCGGGCCAGGTGCTGCCCGGCCTGGCGAGGCGGACCGGCTCGGCATGGCGGCCGAGCCCGGTTGGCGCCCGCCGGCCGGAACGACCGTGCGGCACACGGCACGGTCGCTCACCACCGGGACGCCCTTGGGGGTCCTCGGCCGGCCATGCGCGATCACGTCGTCGACGGCGCCGCGGTTCGCGGACCGGGCCACAGCGCGACCGGCCACCGGGCGCAGACCGCCATCGGTGGCCACCAGGAGGGGACATGACCTACTTCATCCAGAATGTCCACGCGGTCGACGAGTTATGCAGGGAACTTGTCGCGGCCGGGTTCTCACCGTTCGTAGGTACGCAGTGCGAGGCCCTGTCGCGACTGCACGAGGCGCTCGACCTCACCGTCGGCGTGCTCACCGTGCCCAGGGACGACAACGCGCTCGGCATCGCGGCGGGCGTCTCCCTCGCCGGCGGTTTCCCGGCGGTACTGCTGCGGAACACCGGCCCCGGCATCTCGGCGGAGGCCCTCGCGTCGGTGGTGGCGCCGCACGAGGTGCCGATGCTGCTCATCGTGGCACTCGACGCCGAGTCGTCGGCCGACACCGACGTCGACACGGCGGCGAGCCGGGCGGCCGGCAACCAGGCCATGGTCCGGCTCAGCGCCCAGGCGCTGGAGGAGTTCGGCATCGAGAGCGTGCCGCTCGACCCGACAGCGCGGCCCGCGGGCCAGGTCGAGGTGGTGCGGGCCATCGTGATCGACCAGCTGCGCCCGGCCGCGCTGTTGGTGCCCGCCGACGCGCTGGGGCGGGCGGCATGAACATCGGCACCGCGGTTCGCGCCATCGCGTCGGCAGCCCACGGCCAGCCGGTCGTGTTCACCGCCGGCATCACCGGCAGGACCGCCCGCCGGGTGGCCGACCGACCGAACCACTTCTATCTGGACGGCTCGTCCGGGCTCGCGTCCTCCATCGGTATCGGTGTCGCCCTGCACGCCAGGAACACGACGCTCGTGGTGGACGATCCGGACAGCCTGCTGACGAACCTGGCGGCACTGGTGACCGCGGGCATGCTCACCGATCTGCCGCTGGTGCACATCGTGCTGGACGGCACGCCGAGGGCATCCGCCGGCGGCGGTGCGACGCCGAGCGGCCGGACCGACCTGTGTGGCCTCGCCATGGCGGTCGGCTATCCGAGGGCCTACACGATCGACCGCACCGAGAAGCTGACCGAACTGGTGCGCAGGGAAGTGGCGAGCTGCCCCTCGCCGGTGTTTGTCCGATGTGTACTCGCCGACACCACGTCGCCGGTGCGGGCACGAACCAACCGCACCCGCAGAACGACCACTCATCGACAGGATCCACCTGCCTGGTTCACCGAAGCGGCATGAGAATTTCACACGCTCGACCCAGAAGAACACATACAGGTACTGATGATCAAAGCACTTTCGATACCAGCCGGCCGCCGGTTAGTATCCGTCGAGTAGATTTTCGGATTCGAATGCATACCGGCGGACTGCGACGAACGGCGTCTAGCACGGAAGGACGACGCCATGGATGACATCATCCTGAAGGCCGTTGAGCGGGCCATTGAGAAAATGCGCAGCAATCTCGGTGACAAGCTCACGATCGATGACCTGGCGCGATCCGCGATGTTCAGCAAGTTTCATTTCTCGCGGGTCTTCCAGCGCGTCACCGGTGTGTCACCGGGACGGTTCCTGTCCGCGATGCGCATCGAGGAGGCGAAACGCCTGCTGCTGTCCACGTCGATCACCGTCGCGGACATCGGACACCGGGTCGGCTACAACAGTGTCGGCACGTTCAGCTCCCGGTTCAGCGGCAGCGTCGGCGTCTCCCCCATCACCTACCGCCAGCTCGGTGGTGTCGCGCCTCGGATCCCGGTCGCTCACCGGCAGGTCGCGGACGGCGAACCGACGACGACGCTGCGCGGCCACGTGTACGGACCACCCGTCGGCAGGCTGGGCTACGTCTTCGTCGCGATGTTTCCCAGCAGGGTGCCCGAGGGCGCGCCCGCCCGGTACACGATGCTGGACGGCCCCGGGCCGTACCAGTTGCAGCACGTGCCGGTCGGTACGTGGTACCTGACCGCGCACGCCGTCGCGGCCACCGATGACAGCACCGAGATACCGCACGTCGGCTGCTACGGTCCCTTCACGACGGAAGCGGACACCACGGCACGGCTGGCCGACGTGCAACTGCGCCCGACGCGCAGCATGGATCCTCCGCTGTTGTTGGCGCTGCCCGATCTACGCGCGGTCGCGGAGCTCGATCTGGCCGGTTGACAAACAGTTCGCAGTGCGGCACAGATGGACACCGGCTTCGGCCGGTGTCTTTTCCGTGCGGTCAGCACAGGGTGCTCTTTTCCGAAAAAGCCACAGTATTGGCTCAGGCAACGTCAGAGAAGACGTGCGTCTCGGATGGCTCCATCCTTGAAGCGACGAATAGTGATGAATTTTTTCTGGTTCGCGCCGAGAAAGCACGGACAAAGAAAAGCACTAGCGCCCGCCGCTCAGGTCACCACGAAAGGGAGATCATGCCATCTTTTCGCGAGCGCGCACGCAAGCTGATACCGGGCCTTGCGGCCGTGGCCGTTCTCGTGACGATCTTCTTCGTGGGCCAGGCACAGGTTTCGGTAGCAGGCGCATCCCCACAAATAGCCAGCGCGTACAGGTTCAAAGAACTACCGATCGCGCTGCCGCCCGGATACAACAACCAACACTTCAACACGGTCCGGCAGGTGAATCCCGCCTATCTGCACCTGGACGCGTGGATCTCGTCGGTCGGTGCCAGCATCGCCATCAACGACCTGACCGGTCACGGTCGGTCCGACTCGATGTGCATTGTGGACACCCGGACCAACGACGTCGTCGTGACCTACACGCCGACCGCTGCGGCCGCCGACCGGTTCACACCGTTCGTGCTGAACGCCGCGCCGCTGCCTATCGACAACACGATGGCGCCGACGGCCTGCACGCCGGGCGACTTCAACGGTGACGGCCGGATGGACCTGCTGGTCACCTACTGGGGCCGCACCCCGATCCTGTTCCTGGCCAAGTCGGACGCGACCACCCTGTCGCCGACCGCGTACCAGCCGCAGGAGCTGGTGCCCGAGCAGTCGGTGGACGGCAAGTACCACGGCTCGCGGTGGAACACCGACGCCGACTACGTCGCCGACCTGGACGGTTCCGGGCACCCGGACATCATCATCGGCAACTACTTCCCCGACTCCGACGTGCTCGACCCGCACGGCCTGAACAACGTGCAGATGAACCAGTCGCTGTCCAACGCGGGCAACGGCGGTGGCGACCACGTGCTGCGGTGGTACGCGGGCACGTCGGGCAACCACCCGAGCGCGTCGTTCGTGCAGGAGGAGGACGCGATCCCGTTCAACGCCGCCACCGGCTGGACGCTGGCGCTGTCCGGTGCCGACCTGACCGGTGACGGCCTGCCCGACGTGTACATCGGCAACGACTTCGGTCACGGCCACCTGCTGTACAACCGGTCGACGCCGGGCAACATCCGGTTCACCGAGGCCAAGGGCGTCCGGGAGCCGGACACACCCAAGTCCTTCCAGTTGGGCAACGGCTCGTTCAAGGGCATGGGCGTCGACTTCGCCGACCTGAACGACAACGGCAAGTTCGACTTCATGGTCAGCAACATCACCACGGCGTGGGGCCTGCAGGAGAGCAACCTGCTGTTCATCAACGGCGCGAAGAACGACGGCGAGATGACCAACGACCTCAAGCAGAACATCGCGCCGTTCACCCAGGAGTCCGAGCAGTACGGCGTGGCGTGGACCGGCTGGAGCTGGGACGTCAAGATGGCCGACTTCCTCAACAACGGCAGCCAGAACATCATCCAGGCCGACGGGTTCGTCAAGGGCACCACCAACAGGTGGCCGTGGCTGCAGGAAATGGCCATGACCAACGACGACCTGCTGACCAACCCGGCCATGTGGCCCAACATCCAGCAGGGTGACGACGTCGCCGGCAGCCAGGTACTGGCGTTCTACGCCAAGGGTGCCAACGGCAAGTACGCCAACATCACCGGCAACCTCGGCCTGAACGTGCCGACGCCCACCCGCGGCATCGCCACGGCCGACACGACCGGCGACGGTGCGATGGACTTCGCCGTGGCCCGCCAGTGGGGTCCGCCCGCGTTCTACGCCAACCAGGCACCGGCGCGCGGCAACTTCCTCGACCTCAACCTGTTCCGGCCGACCACCGACGGCACCGTGGGCGCCGGCCTGAGCAACACCGGTAGCCCCGCGTACGACACCACCGCCACGATCACCACGCCGACCGGTACCCAGATCGGCCAGCTGGACGGTGGCGGTGGCCACGGCGGCTTCCGCAGCTTCCAGGTCCACTTCGGACTCGGATCGTACACGGGCCCGGTCAACGTGCACCTGCAGTGGCGGGACACGAACGGCCAGTTGCACCAGCAGACCCAGCAGTTGAACCCGGGCACGCACACCCTGCTGCTGTCCAGTGACGTCCAGGAGGTTGCGAGCCGATGACCGCCACCATCCACCCGGCTCCGCCATCGGCGGCCGAACCGGCCAAGACCAAACCCAAGCCCGATCCGCGCTACATCGCCCTGCGCAACTTCGCGATGTCCATCTCGGCCTTCAACATCTTCGGCTACACCCTGCTCGGGTTCGAGCAGCCGTGGATCTGGCCGATCTTCGCGATCCTGGTCGGCTACACCTCCGAGATCGTGTTCGAACTGATCAGCTCGTGGGCCTACAAGCGGCCCCCGAGGTTCACCGGGCGCGGTTTCCGCGGCCTCTACGAGTTCCTGCTGCCGGCGCACATCACCGCGATCGCGGTGAACATGCTGGTGTACGCGAACAACCAGTTCTGGCCGGTGGCGTTCGGTGTGATCGTCGGTGTCGGCGCCAAGCACGTCCTGCAGGCACCGGTCGCCGGCCGGATGCGCCACTTCATGAACCCGTCGAACTTCGGCATCACCGCGGTGCTGCTGGCTTTCAGCTCGTGGGCCAGCATCGCACCGCCGTACCAGTTCAGTGAGAACGCCAACACCTACTGGCGGGTGATGATCCCGATCATCATCGCAACGGCGGGCACGGTGATCAACGCCCTGCTGACCAAGAAGACCCCACTGATCGTCGGCTGGCTGGGCGGCTTCGCCATCCAGGCGTTCGTCCGGCACTGGATCTGGCACGTCGCGCTGTACTCGGCGCTCGGCCCGATGACCGGCATCGCCTTCGTCCTGTTCACCAACTACATGATCACCGACCCCGGTACGACACCGGCCAAGCCGAAGTGGATGTTCATGTTCGGCACATCGGTGGCCATCACCTACGGCGTCCTGATGCTGTTCAACGTGGTGTACACGCTGTTCTTCGCGGTGTGCATCGTCTGCGCCATCCGCGGCGCGGGCTGGTGGGTCGCGCACCTGATCAACAAGAGCAAGCAGCGGAAGCTCACCCTGGTCGACACCGGCGCCCAGCCGACGGCAACAGCCTTGCCCGAGGCTGCCTGACCAGCGAGAACCACCCGGACGGGGCGGCCGGGTACGTCACCGGCCGCCCCTGCGGACAGGGCGAGACCCTATGGAAGGGCACGCGATGTCCAGTTCAGAGACGCTCCTCGTGTTCGACGCGGACACCGACCAGGCGGGCCTGGACGGCTGGCTGCGGCACTTCGCGGCGATCGACATCCCGGCCGTCGAGCACCGCCTCGGCGCTACGCCGGTGCTGGTGGTCAGCGGGGCCGGAGTGGCGTTGCCGCCGCCGGGCAGCCTGCCCCAGCCGGTCGGCACCGTCCGCTCCAGCGGCGAGTTCCGGCTCGGCCGCAGGGAACTGCGGGCGGCGGGCACCACGGTGTCCGTCGGCGACACCAGGATCGGCGACAACTCCATCGCGGTGTTCGCCGGGCCGTGCGCGGTGGCCAACCGTGCCCAACTGCTGGCCACCGCCAAGGTGACCGCCGACGGCGGTGCTGTCGGCCTGCCGGACAGCACGTTCCAGCCGGGCACGACGCTCCAGTCGCCCCAGACACTGCGGTGGGCGGGCATCGAACTACTGGCCGAGGCACGCGAGCTGACCGGACTGCCGGTACTGACCGAGGTGACCGACCGCAGGCACGTCGAACGGCTCGCCAGGGTGGTCGACGGCTTCCAGATCGGCACCCGCGACATGCAGAACTACGCACTGCTCGCCGAGGTCGGAGCCACCGGGCTGCCGGTGGTCCTGCGGCGCGGTTTCGGCTGCACGGTGGACGAGATCCTGGCCGCCAGCGAGCACGTCCTCGCCGAGGGCAACGACCGGTTGATCCTGTGCGAGCGCGGCATCCGGACGTTCGACCACGCCACCCGGTTCACCCTGGACCTGTCCGCGGTGGCCCTGCTCAAGGAGCGCACGCACCTGCCGGTGATGGTGGACCCCAGTCACGCGGTCGCCGTCCGGTCGCTGGTCGGACCGATGACGCTGGGCGCGGCGGCGGTGGGTGCCGACGCGCTGCTGATCGACGTGCATGTGGCGCCGGACGAAACACTGTGCGACGGCAACCGCGCGCTACGGCCTGCGGAATTTAACGGGTTGATGACCAAACTGTCCCTGCTGGCCACCGGGCTGGGCAGGCGGTTGGCCACGACACCGGTGCGGGCAACCGTGACGCCGATCAACAGCAGGCGGGCCGCTTAACCGGCCAGTTGGCGGGCGTAGCGCTCGAAGACGTCCAGCAGCGAAGGGTCGCGGATCGAGGACGCGCTGACCACTGTCGCGGCAGGTGCGCCGAGCAGGATCTTCTTCACCGGCACCTCGAGCTTCTTGCCGGTGAGGTTGTAGGGCACGTCGGGCACGACGAACACGTCGTCCGGCACGTGCCGGGGGGACAATTCGCGCCGCAACAGCCCACGCACGTCCGCGGTCACCGCTGCCACGTCGGCGCCGTCGGCCAGCGCCAGGAACAGCACCAGCCTGCCGGCACCGCCGTCCGGGTCCTCCAGGTGCACGACGAGGCTGTCCCGGACATCGGCCTGCGCGTCGATGACGCGGTAGAACTCGCTGCTGCCCAGCCGGACGCCGCCCCGGTTGAGCGTGCCGTCGGACCGGCCGGTGATCACACAGCCGCCGCGTTCGTCGAACGTCGCCCAGTCGCCGTGCCGCCACTGGCCCGGGTACTGCTCGAAGTAGGCGGCCCGGTAGGCGCTGCCGTCCTCGTCGTGCCAGAAGAACACCGGCATGGACGGCATCGGCGCGGAGATCACCAGCTCACCCGGCACGCCGACCACCTCGTTGCCGTGCTCGTCCAGGGCGCGGGCGTGCACACCGAGGTTGCGGCACGCGATCTCACCGGCCCGCACGGGCACCAGCCACGCGCCGCCGACGAAGCCGGTGCAGACGTCGGTGCCGCCGCTGCCCGAGTTGAGGTACAGCGTTCGGCTGACCGCCTCGTACACCCAGCGGAAGCCAGCCGCCGGCAGTGGTGAACCGGTGGACAGCAGGCCCCTGATGCGGGACAGGTCGTAGCGCTCGTTGGGGCGCTGGCCCGCCCTGCGGCAGGCCATCAGGTAGGCGGCGCCGCAGCCGAACGCCGTGGCCCCGCTCTGTTCGGCGATGTGCCACAGCTCGTCGCGGTCCGGATAGTGCGGATCGCCGTCCATCAGCACGATCGCCGACCCGACCAGCAGACCCGACACCAGGATGTTCCACATCACCCAACTCGTGGTGCAGAAGATGAAGCTGCGGTCGCCGGGGCCGAGTTCGGACTGCAACGCCGAGGACTTCAGCTGTTCCAGGACGATGCCGCCGTGCGAGTGGGTGATCGCCTTGGGCAGGCCTGTGGTGCCGGAGGAGAACAGCACCCACAGCGGGCAGTCGAACGGCACCCGCTCGAACGTGAGTTCACCGGGCTCGGCGCACAGTTGCTGCCAGGTCGTGCGGCCCTCGGGTGCTTCGGCGTGCAGGTAGGGCACGACGACGGTGTGCCGCAGGCCGGGGATGCCGGCCTCGATGACGCCGAGGTCGTCGGTCCGGTCGACCGCCTTGGTGCCGTACCGGTAGCCGTCCACCGCGATCAGCACGGTCGGTTCCAGTTGGGCCAGCCGCTCGATGACGCTGCGCGGGCCGAGTTCGGGCGCGCAGCACGCCCAGATCGCTCCGATGCTGGTCGTGGCCAGCATCGCGACCGCCGCTTCCGGGATGTTCGGCAGGTAGCCGACCACCCGGTCGCCCCTGCCGACACCGAGTCGGCGCAGCCCGGCCGCCGCTGCGGCGACCTGCTCGCGCAGCTCCGCGCGAGTCATGTCGATTCGTGGCCTGGCCTGCGAGAACGCCAACACGACGACCTCGTCAGCAGGTCCGGCCAGGGCGTGCTCGGCGTAGTTCAGGGCGACGTCGGGAAACCAGGTGGCGCCGGGCATGCGACGGTCGGCCAGTACGACGGTCGGGTCACCGTCCGCCTGTACGTCGAAGTAGTCCCAGATCGACCGCCAGAACCCGTCCAGGTCCCGCACCGACCACTCCCACAGCGCCTGGTAGTCGGCGAAGTGATGCCCCCGGTCTTTCAACCAGTCCAGGTAGGCGACCAGTCGGGACGTCCCGGTGTGCTCCGCGGTCGGGGTCCAGAGGACCTCGCCGCCATCCGCGTTGGTGGTCGGCTCCGGCACGGTTCGCGCTCCGATCATCGCGTTGGCGGTCACAGTAGAACCGCGTTTTGTCGACAGCGTCAAGCGACAGACATCACACGTGACCTCGGTGGACCGACGTGCCAGGTCGGACAGGTCGCGAGATGATCGTGGGCGCCACCGTCCCGCCAGCAGAGGGGCCACCGACCGCATGCCGTTCCGTCGCAGCGCAGGCCAGGACACGTCCACACCTCCCGCTGCCGGCTCGGTGCTCAAGGGTCTGCTGCTCACGGTGTTCCTACCGGTCCTGGTGACCGAGATCGGCAACGGCGCCGTCACGCCCGTCATCGCGACCACGACCCACCAGTTCGGCGGCTCGACCGCGATCGCGGCACTGATGGTCGCGCTGCTGGGCATCGGCAGGGTGCTCGGTGACATCCCGGCGTCGGTGCTGGCCGAGAAGGTGGGCGACCGGCGGGCGATGCTGATCGCGGCGGCCGTCTCGTTCCTCGCGTACGGCACGTGCCTGGTGTCCGGGTCGCTGATCGCCTACGGTGCCGGCCTGCTCGTCGCCGGTATCGCGAACGCGACGTTCTACCTGGCCAGGCAGTCGTTCGTGATCGAGACCGTGCCGGCCGACATGCGGGCCAGGGCGCTGTCCGCGCTGGGTGGCTCGCACCGCATCGGCCTGTTCATCGGCCCGCTGCTCGGCGCGGGCGTGATCACGCTGTTCGACGTCCGAGCGGCCTACGTGGTCGCGATCGCGGCCAACATCGCGACCGTCGTGCTGCTGGCGGTAGTCCGCGGCGACGAGTCCGAGGCGGGCACACGGGAGCGGCGGGCGCAGGAGCACGGCTCGGGGCGGGTGTTCGCCGACCACTGGAAGCTGTTCGCCACGCTGGGCCTGGCCATCATCGCGGTCGGCGCGGTGCGTGCGGCACGGCAGACCGTGGTGCCGATCTGGGCGCTGCACATCGGACTCGGCCCCGCGCAGACAAGTTTGATCTTCGCCATCGCGAGTTGCGTCGACATGGCCTTGTTCTATCCGGCCGGCAAGATCATGGACGTCTACGGGCGGTTGGCGATCGCGTTGCCGGCGATGACCATCCTCGGTGTCACCATGGCACTGCTGCCGCTGACCCACGGCCTGATCACGCTGACCCTGGTGGCGATGGCGATGAGCTTCGGCAACGGCATCGGCGCCGGCATCATGATGACGCTGGGCGCGGACACCGCCCCGGTGGCCGGTCGGCTGCGCTTCCTCGGCATCTGGCGGGTGCTCGGCGACGCGGGCAACGCGGTCGGCCCGCTGGTCGTGTCGGTGATCGCGTCGGTGGCCAGCCTGGCAGCCGGCATCGTCACGGTCGGGTCACTCGGCCTGGCAGCCTCGGTCGGCCTGTACATCCTGGTGCCGAGATACTCGCCGTTCGCCTACCGCAAGCCAAAAGAGGGTGTCCGATGACAGGTGAACCCACCTATGTGGAACTCGGCGTGCCGGACCCGGGCGCCGCTCGTGCGTTCTACGGCGCGTTGCTCGGCTGGCCGACACCCGAGAACGCCGGACCGGGTCAGGTCGAGACGCCGACGTTGTCCATCGGCGTCCACGGCGGCGACCCGGCCGCCCACTTCGAGGTCTTCTTCGCCGTCGCGGACCTCGACGCGAGTCTGGCGCTGCTGCCCGAACTCGGCGGCCACACCGATGGCGAGGTACACGACAGCCCAGGATTCGGCCGGTGGGCGGAGTGTTCGGACGACCAAGGAGTCCACTTCGGCCTGCGTGAAGTCGCCAAGGACTGAGTTCTTCAGGTCACTCTGTCCACAACGGACAGCACTGCTTTTGTGACCGCTGCTGGCTGACTGCTGTGGATGTAGTGGCTGGCATCGGGCACCACGACGTGTTCCGCATCCGCCGCGATCTGGGCTTGGAGCGCGGTCCAGCGTGCTCTCGGGCCGGCCGGCAGGCCGACCGTGGCGCTCAGCACGACCACCGGCACGCCGAATGGCGGCGCGGCCGCCCTGAGCCTGCGGATCGTCGGCACCTGTGCGGCGGTCAGCCTGCTCTCCGCGATCACCGTGCGCATCTGTTGCCGGTGCGCCCAACCGGCCACGTCCGCATCGACCAGCAGGTCCTGCGTCTTCGGGTCGTCGGTCAGTGCGCGCGCGTCGGCCACCGCGCTCCTGCGCACCGACTTCTCGAGCAGCCCGAGTGCCTGTCGCATGGCCAGCACGCGGATCATCGCCGCCTCGGCGACGGTCGCGAACCTCGGTTGGAACTCCTCGTGCGCCGGGTCCACCAACACCAGGCCGGTGATCATCCGCTGTCTTGAGTGCCAGTGGTTG
>DASXYT010000394.1:0-12124 GCA_036502345.1 Pseudonocardiaceae bacterium
CCGCCGGTGCGGGCGGCTCGTTCCCTTGGGCGCGCGAATCGTCCGCTGGCGCCGTCGACTCGACCTCATGGGTGGTCGACTCGGCGCAGGGGACAGTCAGCGCTGGTCTAGCTGATTCAGCTTCGCCAGCATCCGGTTGTAGGCGTCCAGCGCCGCGTCGTTGTCGACGTTCGCCTCGTCGTCGTCCACATCGACACCGTCGACGCCCATGCCGGCCATCGTCGATCGGCGGGCCGCCTCGAGCCACTTGCCGGTGTCGTTCTGCCGTTCCGTGTCGCCCATCCACTGGCCGACCACCAGCACGGTGACCGCGAACATCAGGCCGTCGCCGATCACCCACATGATGCCGCCGCCGGTGTGCAGATCGGACAGTGTCGACGGGCCCCACGTGCGATTCCCATAAGGCTGCGCGTGCGCTGTGATCATCAGCAGCACACCGACAACGGTGTCCACCGTCATACCCATCAGCAACAGGAACACCCGCAGCGGATACGACAGCTCACGCTTGATCGGCTCGTGCGCCAGCAGCGGCAGAAAGTACAAATACCCACTGACCAGGTACAGCACGATCTCCAGCGGGTGCAGCCACGGGTGCACCGTCATCGCCGACATGTACCCGAACAGGTGGGTCCCGATCAGCACCGCCGCGTAGCAGACCAAACCCACCACGGGGAACGTCAGGAACGACACCAGCCGAGTGCGCAGCGCCCTCGAAGAAAATACGGCGACTCGATCCTCACCTGTACACGCCAACCGCACCGGCTGGCCGAGGATCACCAGCACCGGCACAGCCATGATCAACAACAGGTGCTCGATCATGTGCAGCCAGAACAGTTCCTGGCCGTACGCGTCGATCGAGCTCTGCAGCGTCACCGCGAGCACGGCCAACGCACCCAGGAACGCGGCGGTCCGGCCAACCGGCCACGAACGGGTCCGGTGCGCCCGATGCAGGTACAACACAGCAGCCAGCAGGACGACGACATCGGTCACCGGGGCCGGTCGCCACGTGCCCAGTGCGGTTGCCCAGGTCAGTGGCGGCAGCACGCCGGTCATGTCCATCGTTCGCCTCCGCCGCTCGTCTCGTCCAACCGTAAACTCCCGTCCGATCGGCGGTCTTGCCGGCCGTGGTGAGCTGTGGTTGAGTGCGGCTGACCCGGTTCCTAACGGCGTTCGGTTTCTGTGGAGGTGTACCCCGGTGGCGGACGGTACGAACGACGAGCGGCGTACCACCAAGGCTGCGGTGTTCCGCGAGGTGGGCGGCCCGGTGTCCGTCGAGTCGATCGAACTTCGTGCCCCCGGCCCCGGCGAGGTGCTGGTCCGTGTGGCCGCCGCCAGCCTGTGCCACTCCGACCTCTCGTTGGCCACGGGCGTGCTCAACCAGCAGATGCCGGTCGTGCTCGGCCACGAGGCTGCCGGCACGGTCGCCGAACTCGGACCCGGCGTGACCGGTTTCACGGTCGGCGATTCGGTGCTGCTGCTGTGGAATCCGCCGTGCCGGGAGTGCTGGTTCTGCACCCACGGCGAGCCGCACCTCTGCGAGCACGCCAGCGACCGGGCCGGCACGCCGTACGGCTGGGACGGCGAGGGCACCCCGATCTACCCGGGCCTGTCCACGGCCGGGTTCGCCGAGTACACCGTTGTCGGCGCGCACCAGTTGTACCCGGTGCCGGACGACATCCCGCTGGAACTGTCCGCGCTGCTCGGCTGCGCCGTGACCACCGGTGTCGGCGCGGTGCTGAGCACGGCGGGCGTGCGGCCGGGTGAGTCGGTGGTGGTGATCGGGCTCGGCGGTGTCGGGCTGTCCGCGGTGGCCGGCGCGAAGATCGCGGGCGCTTCGCCGATCATCGCGGTGGACCGGGTACCGGAGAAGCTGACCCTCGCCGAGACGTTCGGCGCCACCAACACCCTCGAAGCGGGCCCGGACGTGCGCAACGCGGTCCGCGAACTGACCGGCGGCCGCGGCGCCGACCACGTCTTCGACTGCGTCGGCCTGGCCGCCACCGTCAAGGACAGCTGGAAACTGGCCCGCAAGGGCGGCGCGCTGACCATCGTCGGCATCAGCGGCCGGACCGACATCGTCGAGTTCTCCGTGCTGGAACTGTTCGCCTTCGCGCGGCGCATCCTGCCCTGCATGAACGGATCGCTGGACGCCGTGCGTGACCTGCCCGGTTACTTCGACCACGTTCGGGCTGGTGACCTGGATCTCCGTGCCATGGTGAGCAGGGAAGTCGGGTTGGACGGCATCACGGCCGGCTTCGAGGACCTGGCAGCGGGCCGGGTGGCGCGAGTTCTGGTACGGCCGTAAAACAATCACGAGCGATCAGCAGGAGGAAGACGTGACGCAGCGGGTAGCGATCGTGACCGGAGCGGCGCGCGGCATCGGTGCCGCGACGGCGAAGCGGTTGGCCAGGGACGGCTTCGCGATCGGTGTCGTCGACCTGGACGCGGCAGCGGGCGCGCCGGTGGTCGACGCGATCGTCGAGGCGGGCGGCAAGGCGATCGCCATCGGCGCGGACGTCAGCGACGAGGACAAGGTCAACGCGGCCGTCGCCGAGGTCACCGAGCGGCTGGGCGCGCCGACCGCGCTGGTCAACAACGCGGGTGTGCTGCGCGACAACCTCATCTTCAAGATGACCGTCGACGACTGGAACACCGTGCTCGGCGTGCACCTGCGCGGCGCGTTCCTGATGTCGAAGGCCGTGCAGTCGCACATGGTCGAGGCCAAGTGGGGCCGGATCGTGAACCTGTCGTCCACGTCGGCGCTGGGCAACCGCGGCCAGGTGAACTACTCGGCGGCCAAGGCCGGCATGCAGGGCTTCACCAAGACCCTGGCCATCGAACTGGGCCGGTTCGGCGTCACCGCCAACGCGGTCGCGCCCGGCTTCATCGTCACCGAGATGACCAAGATCACCGCCGAGCGGATGGGTGTGTCCTTCGAGGACATGCAGAAGGGTGCCGCGACGCAGATCCCGGTCGGCCGGGTCGGCCAGCCGGAGGACGTCGCCAACACCATCGCGTTCCTGGCCAGTGACGACGCCGGTTTCGTGTCCGGCCAGGTCATCTACGTGGCAGGCGGCCCGAAGGACTGAGCGAACAGGTGGGGCGGACCCTGGTTCGCCCCACCTGACTCACATCAGCGGCGGAACGATCGCCTCGATCAGGTGCGGTCCCGGCTCGGCGAGCGCCTTCTCGAACTGGGCGGCCAACTCCTCCGCCGTGGTCGCCCGGCTCGCCGGCACACCCATACCGGTGGCCAGTGACACGAAGTCCAGGTCGGGCCGGGACAGGTCGAGCAGATCGGCTGCCTTCTGGCCCACTTCCGTCGCGCCGACCCGCTGCAACTCCATCCGCAGGATCGCGTACGCGCTGTTGTTCAGCACCACGGTCGTCACGTTGAGGCCCTCCCGTGCGTGCGTCCACAGCGCCGACAGCGTGTACATCGCGCTGCCGTCCGCCTGCAGGCACACCACCGGCCGGTCCGGGCACGCCACCGCGGCACCCGTCGCGACCGGTAGACCCTGGCCGATGGCGCCACCGGTCAGCGTCAGCACGTCGTGCGCCGGGGCACCAGCGGTGGAAGCCGGCACCAGCACACCGGACGTGTTGGCCTCGTCCGAGATGATCGCGTCCTCCGGCAGCAGCGCGCCGATCACGTCGGCCCAGTTCTGCAGCGTCAGTACACCGCTGGGCACAGCGGGCCGGGCTGCGGCCTGCCGGACGGGTGACGTGTCCGCTGCCACCAGATCGGCAAGGTTCGCCAGCGCACCAACGACATCGTCGCCGACACCGGCCAGCGTGTGCACCTCGCAGCCCTCCGGCACGAGGTCACTTGCCTTGCCCGGGTAGGCGAAGAACGACACCGGCGAGCGGGTGCCGGCGAGCACGATGTGCTTGGCCCCGGTCAACTGGTGCTGCACGTGTTCGGCGAGGTAACCGAGCCGCTCTACCGCCGGAATGCCGGCGCCCCTGCGCATCCGCGCCGGGAACGTCTCGGCGAACAGCCGGGCGCCGGTCGCTGCGGCCACCCTGCTCGCCGCGGCGAGGCCGTCCTCGCGCAGCGCCGCGCCGCCGATCAGTACCACGGTCGGCTCACCGGAGCCGAGTACCGAGGCCACCGACCGCACCACGTCGTCACCGACCACGGCCCGAGCGGGTGCGGCGACGGCCGCGGCGGGTGTGCCACCGTCCGACCAGGACACGTCGGCGGGCAGGATCAGCGTGGCCACCTGGCCGGGCGGGGTCGACGCGGCCGCGATGGCGGCAACGGCGTCGGTGGCCACGTCGGCCGTTGTCGCGCTGCGGCGCACCCACCCGGACACCGAGCCCGCGATCGCGTCGATGTCCGACTCCAGCGGCGCGTCGTACTGTTTGTGATAGGTCGCGTGGTCACCGACGACGTTGACGATCGGCGTGTGCGCCCGCCGCGCGTTGTGCAGGTTGGCCAGGCCGTTGCCCAGGCCGGGACCGAGGTGCAGCAGGGTGGCAGCGGGCCGGTCGGCCATCCGGCCGTAGCCGTCGGCGGCGCCGGTCACGCCGCCCTCGAACAGCGCGAGCACGGCACGCATCTCCGGCACCGAGTCCAGCGCGGCCACGAAGTGCATCTCCGACGTGCCCGGATTGCCGAAACACACGTCGACCCCGCCGTCGACGAGGGTGCGGATCAGGGCCTGCGCGCCGTTCATGCGGTCTCCTCGCTACCGAGCATTACTTCCGGGTTCAGGATGCCGGCCGGATCGAAGGACTGCTTGATCCTGCGCATCAGGGCCAGCTCGACAGGGTCGGTCAGTTCGAGGAAGTACGGCTTCTTCTCCCTGCCGATGCCGTGCTCACCGGAGATCGCACCGCCCAGCGCGATGCCGGCGGCGAACATGTCGCGTAGCAGCCGGTGCCGGATCTCCGGGTCGGCCTGGAACACCGCGAGGTGCACGTTGCCGTCGCCGGCATGCCCGCAGCCCGCCACGCCGGAGCCGGTCTCCTCGGCCAGTTTCCGCGCCGCGGCAAGGAAGTCCGGCATCGCGCTGCGCGGCACGACGACGTCCACGATGTCGTTCGCGCCTGCCGCCTTCGCCGTCCAGAACGCCCGCTCGCGGGCCTCGATCAGCTTGTGCGCCGCCGTGCCGTCCAGCACGTAGACGTCGGTGGCGCCGAGATCGCCGAGCAGTTCGCCGAGCCGCTCGACGTCGCCGTCCACCCGGTCGGTGGTGGTGTTCTCCAGCGACACCACCAGATACGCCTGCGTCGCGTCCCGCACCTCGTCCGGCACGCCGAGCGACATCTTCGTCGTGTAGGTGATCGCGGCCATGGTGAACGCGTCGATGTACTCCAGGATGTTCGGCGCCAGGCCGCTGGCCACGATCTTCGGCACGACCCGGACCACGCCGTCCAGGTCGCTGAACGGCGCCAGCACGGTCCTGGTGTGCGGCAGCCTCGGGTGCAGCTTCAGGATGGCCTCGGTGACCAGCGCCAACGTGCCCTCCGAGCCGATGATCAGCTGGGTCAGGTCGTAGCCGCTGCTGATCTTGGAGATCCGGCCGCCGGTACGGATCACCTCGCCGGTGCCCAGCACCGCCTGCAGGCCGAGCACGTGGTTGCGGGTCACGCCGTAGCGCACCGCCCGCATGCCGCCTGCGTTCGTGGCGACGTTGCCGCCGAGGCTGGCGGACAGCTCACCCGGATACACCGGGTAGGTCAGGCCGACCTCGGCCGTCCGCACGTCCAGTTCGGCCAGCGTGACGCCCGGCTGCACGACCGCGACGTGGTTGGCGGTGTCGATCTCCAGCACCGAGTTCATCCGCTCGAACGACACGACGATGCCGTTCTCCGACGGCATGGACGCGCCGCACAGGCCGCTGCCGGAACCTCTCGCGGTGACCGGCACACCCTCGGCGGCCGCGAGTGTGACGACCTCGGCGACCTGCTCCGCCGACGACGGCCGGACCAGGTAACCGGGTCGGGTCGGTGTCGCGGTCAGGGCCTCGTCGTGCTGGTAGTCCTCGGAGATCGCGTCGCCGACCAGTACCTGGTCAGCGCCCACGAGCCCGGCCAACTGGTCGGCCAGTCGTTCCGCGATGGCCTTCGCCATGGCGTGCCTCCTCGCACGTGTGCGTGATTCGGCCCTGAGCGTACGTGGTCGGCACATGGCCGTCGCGGCGCAGCCGAATCCCGTTCACCAAATATGTGACTGACGCACACATATGAGCTAGGGTCGACCGCCATGACCAACACGACGAACGCGAAAGCCGAGTTCCAGATCAAGTCCTGGGACGAGCAGTCCTACGCCGAGTTCGCCGGCAGCGAGAAGCTGACCAGGACGATCGTGGCGCAGACCTACACCGGTGACCTGGTCGGCGAGAGCAGGGCCGACTCGCTGATGTACTACGGCCCCGACGACGCCCCGGTGCACTACGTCGGCATGGAGCACTTCACCGGCACGGTCGGCGGCAAGCAGGGCACGTTCACCGCCCAGGCGAAGGGCCTCTACACCGACGGCGTCGCCGACACCACGTGGTTCGTGGTCCCCGGCTCGGGCACCGGTGAGTTGGCCGGCCTGCGCGGCGACGGCGGCTACCGGGTCGGTGGGGGCGAGCCAGGCGTCACTGTCACGTTCGACTACTACTTCGAAGCGTGACGGAAGCTCTGAACCGCGAGACGAACCTGGTAGGCGCGCTGGCGCTGGCCGTGAGCGACCGCACGGCCGGCGCGATGGCGGAGGCGGCCGGGGTGTCGGAGAGCGCGGCGACGGCGCTGTCCGCGCTGCACCACTTCCTGGACCGGCCGTCGGTGGACATGCTGCGGCAGGTGCTCGGCCTGACGTCCTCTGGCACCGTCCGGTTGGTGGACTCCCTGGTCAAGGCCGGTTACGTGCGGCGAAAACAGGGCGATGACGCCAGGTCGACGGCGATCACGCTGACCGCGTCCGGCCGGGCGGCGGCCAAACGGGTGGCCGCTGCTCGGGCCGCCGTGCTCACCGAAGTGCTCGCGCCACTGTCCGATGACGAGCGGCGATTGTTGGACGGTGTGCTCGGCAAAATCCTGGTCGGCCTGATGCGTGAACCCGGCGCGACGAGATGGAACTGTCGGCAGTGCGACACCGTGTCCTGTCGGGGCTCGGAAGGCGGCTGTCCGGTCGGCAACGAAGCGCTGCGTCGTTACTTTCCGCCAGCGGAGTGAGCCATTCCGTGTAGTAACAACCACGCATTTCGTCCGGCCGGCAGAACTGTAACGGTCCACCCGTCGCTAACGGGCGCAATTGAGCGGACATCGCTTTCGGCGCCGGCGGCGACAGTGTTTACTGCCGCCTACTCTCCGCCTAGCGGTCGTTGGCGGACGGTGTTACCTCGAACGCGGCGAGTGCGAGCCTCGTCAGCTCGCCCCGGATGGCGTCCAACGGCACCTGCCGGCCGTGGATGGACCAGTGGTAGACCAGTTCGTTCACCGCCCCGATGAATGCCGTCGCCGTCAGGCCGAAATCCCGTCGCGCGGCTTCACCGCGTTGTGCGGCAAGGGCAGCCTCACCTTCGATCAGCTGGGCCAGTTTCGCCCGCCAGGCCAGGCGGTGTCGTTCCACCGCCGCGCTCACACCGACGACCTCGACGTACGCGATCCTGGTCCAGCGCGGATCGCTGGACGTCGTCCCGATGTACGCATCGATCGCCCTGTCCAGTCGGACCGCCGTCGGTGCGTCGATGACCTCGTTGACAGCGGTCATGACGGCGTCGAAGGCCTGCTGGGTGATGTGGTCGTGCAGCGCGATGAGCAGCGCCTCACGGCTGGCGAACTCCTCGTAGAAGTTGCGCGTGGAGACATTGGCCCTGGCGCACAAGCGTTCGATGGAGGTGGCCGGATATCCCTCGGTACCGAACAGTTCGAGCGCCGCGGTCATCAGGCGCTGCCGCCGTTCGGCCCTGCGTTGTGTGGCTGTTCGGCCGCCGTAATCCCGGCGTGCCGCTGGCGCCGTGCCAGTCATGGGCGTCCTCGTTGATACGGACTCGGTGGATACGGAAATGCTGATCCGCCAATCTTGACATGGTTCGGGGGTGCTGAGTCGTCGTGCACCCACAAGTTGCGGTGCGCGACAACGTGTCTCGCGGGTCAGCGTAGGCGTCGGATCGTCACTATGGTCGGGGAAGTTACCTGTCCCGCCACTGTGTCGCCGAATTCGTTCCGGTCGGCCGCTACCCGCTTCTCCCGGGCGGTAAATCCTTACCGTGGCTAAATGGGCACGTCAGCGCACCCCAAGCGGGTCGGGTCAGAATGATGACCACATTTCCGACGTTGCCGCGTGTCGAGAACATGTCACGAAAATTCGTCCGAACGCCACGACATGGCCCGCCGAGCGGACCCGCCCCGGGGTTCCTGGCCTGCGATGGTCCATACGAGACTGAATGCGGTTCGCAACCGAACGGCGACACGCAGTGTTGAATACCGAACCGAAATGCTGAAGAACGGACACTCGGCTGGGTGTGCCGGTCGTGACGAGCTATCGTGTGGACTGGCAACATCCGGACCGGGGTCAGGTTGCCGACTGACCCAATTGTCCGGATGGTCCAGAACCACAGTGGGTGTGGGGACGACCACCCTGAGGAGTTAGCCTGTTCGGGGTAAGAATCTTGCTCCAAACAGGGTGGTTCGGGTGTGCTACCGCGTGCTCCATGCTGACTGATAGGTGTAGTATGTCGTGTTCGTCACATAAGGGGTCCCTCAGGTGAATGTACTCTGTACCCCATTTGGAGGGCAGTTGAATCACAATCACGCCACGACCGGCCGGGCAGCCTAGCCTTCTCGCGGTCTGAGATTGGAAAGTCGCGTACAGCCCGCACGGCCAGAAGCCGAGTGGGAGCCGTAGCAAACCTGCCTACCCGGCGGAAAGGGGCCATAGCGTTGGCAGCGCCGTTGGAGCCGTTGGACCCGGTCGACCTGTCCGGTGCCACGGCGGGGTTGGACACAGCGCTTGGCACACAGGCCATTCAGGGCCGGTCGCTCGGACAGATCGCCTGGACCCGCATGAAGCGGGACAGATGGGCGCTGGCCGGCGGAGTCGTCATCGTCGTCCTGATCCTGCTCGCCATCGCGTCGGTGTTCCTGGAGAACGCCGGGATTCTCGATGTCTCGACCTACCACACCAGCCTGATCGATCCGAACACCGACAAGCCGCTGGGCTTCTTCGGTGGCATCAGCTGGTCGCACCCGCTGGGCGTCGACCCGCAGTTCGGGCGCGACATGCTGTCCAGGATCCTGGTCGGGTCCCAGTACTCGCTGCTCATCGCGTTCACCGCGACCCTGTTGTCCGTCATCATCGGCGTGATCATGGGTGTCGTCGCCGGCTACTTCGGTGGCTGGGTGGACACCGTCATCAACTGGCTGATGAACGTGTTCCTGGCGTTCCCGCTGCTGCTGTTCGCCATCGCGCTGACCGGTGTGGTGCAGAACAGTGCGGGCGGCGTCGCGTTCGGCCTGTCCGGCAACACGTTGCACGTGTTCGTGCTGGTCTTCGTCATCGGGTTCTTCAACTGGCCCTACATCGGCCGCATCATCAGGGGCCAGACGCTGTCGCTGCGCGAACGCGAGTTCGTGGACGCGTCCCGCAGCGTCGGCGCGCGCGGTTTCTACGTGCTCTGGCACGAACTGCTGCCCAACCTGATCGGTCCGATCCTGGTCTACGCCACCCTGCTGATCCCCACGAACATCCTGTTCGAGGCGGCCCTGGACTTTCTCGGCGTCGGGCTCAGGCTGCCTACCCCGAGCTGGGGTGCACTGCTCGCGGACGCTGTGAACAACCAGTACTACTCGGTCGATCCAGAGTATGTGCTGGTGCCGGGCTTGGCGATCTTCATCGCGGTGATGGCGTTCAACCTGCTCGGCGACGGACTGCGGGACGCGCTGGATCCGCGATCTCACTAGACCGGTTTTTTGTATCCCGCTCGCTCGACCACATTTCCAACGAGGAGGCGTGTCAGTCGTATGAAACGCAGAAACACAGTGGCGTTCGCCGCCATCTGTGCCGGACTGAGCCTGCTGACTGCCTGCGGTAGCAGCGGGTCCGGCAGCTCGTCCAGCACCAGCGGCACCGCAGCTGCCCAGAACGCTGGTCTGACCAGCATCGTCAACCCCTCGACGCACAAGGGTGGCACGCTCAACCTCGCGCTGACCAACACCGGTGACTCGACCGACCCGGGCAACACGTACTACGCCTTCAACTGGGACTTCAGCCGGCTGTACGCCCGTCCGCTGCTGACCTACAAGGCAGCGCCGGGCAACGCGGGTCTCGACCTCGTGCCCGACCTGGCCACCGGCCTGGGCAAGGTCAGCGACAACGGCCTGACCTGGACGTACACCATCCACTCGGGCCTGAAGTTCGAGAATGGTGAGCCGATCACCACGAAGGACGTCAAGTACGCCATCGAGCGCAGCACCAGCTACGCGCCCGACGTGCTGCCCAACGGCCCGACGTACTTCAAGCAGTACCTGGCCGACCCGAGCTACCCGGGCGCCTACAAGGACAAGACGCCGGGCAAGCAGGGCCTGACGTCGATCGACACGCCGAACGACACGACGATCGTGTTCCACCTGTCGCAGCCGTTCGCGGAGTTCGACTACCTGGCCACGCTGCCGCAGACCGCTCCTGTCCCCGTGGACAAGGACACCGGTGCGAACTACCAGACGCACCCGATCTCCAGTGGCCCGTACATGTTCTCCAGCTTCAACCCGAACACGGGCTTCTCGCTGGTGAAGAACCCCAACTGGTCGGCATCGACGGACTCGTTCACCAAGCAGAACGCCGACAAGATCAACGTCACGTACAACGTCGAGGCCGCTGACATCGACAGCCGCCTGCTGAACGGCTCGCTGGACATCGACCTGGACGGTACCGGCGTGCAGACCGCCGCCAGGGCGAAGATCCTGAACAGCAAGTCGCTGCAGAAGCTGTCCGACGACCCGGTGACCGGCTTCCTCACCTACGCCGCGTTGAACACCCAGGTCGCCCCGCTGAACAATGTCGACTGCCGCAAGGCGATCGAGTACGCGGTGGACCACGTGACGCAGCAGACCGCTGAGGGTGGCCCGATCGCCGGTGGCGACATCGCGACCACGATGTTGACGCCGAACGACACCGGTTACGTGAAGTCGGACATCTACAACTTCCTCGGCAAGCCGCACGGCGACCAGGCCTTGGCGAAGCAGGAACTGCAGAAGTGCGGCAAGCCCAATGGCTTCAGCGTCAACATGTCGGTTCGTGGTGACCGTCCGAAGGAGGTCGCCACGGGGCAGGGTATCCAGGAGGCGCTGTCCCAGGTCGGCATCAAGGTCCAGATCGACCAGTTCCAGAGTGGCCAGTACTACACCAACTTCGCCGGTTCGCCCGCCTACGTGCACTCGCACGACCTGGGCATCATTGCCGGTGGCTGGGGTGCTGACTGGCCGTCGGGCTTCGGTTTCCTCTCCCAGGTGGTCGACGGTCGTACCATCAAGCCGGCCGGTAACACCAACCTGCAGGAGACCAACGACCCGCAGATCAACGCGATGCTGGACTCGGCGGCCAAGAACCAGGACGCCAACGCCCGCAACGCCATCTACACCCAGATCGACCAGAAGATCATGAGCCAGGCCGAGATCCTGCCTGAGGTCTACGCGAAGGCTCTGCTGTACCGGAACCCGAAGGTCACCAACGTGTATGTCACGAAGGCCTACGGCATGTACGACTACACGCAGATGGGCCTGTCTTCCTAAGATCCGACACGACCCGAGGCAGGTGAAGGCACCGGTGGCCGGCGGCGAACCCGCCGGCCACCGCCGCCGTACGCTGTGATCGCATTCATTATCCGGCGGCTGTTCTCCGCCGTGCTGATGCTCATCGTGGTCAGCATGGCGACGTTCGCCGTGTTCTTTCTCGTGCCTCGGCTCGCCGGGCAGACCACCGACCAGTTGGCCGCGCAGTACGTGGGTCGCAACCCGAACCCGGCGCAGATCCATGCCATGGAGGTCAAGCTCGGTCTGGACCAACCGGTGTACGTGCAGTACGGCCACTTCCTCAAGGGGATCGTGGCCGGCGCCGACTACGACTCGGGGCCGGACATCTCGCACTGTCCGGCGCCGTGCTTCGGCTTCTCGTTCAAGAACCAGCAAC
>DASXYT010000395.1:0-15360 GCA_036502345.1 Pseudonocardiaceae bacterium
CCCGGCAGCTACTTCCTTTTCAGCGAGCGGGACCCGGCGTTCGTCACGATGTTCTTCCCGAACGAGATGTCCCACCCGAAGCTGTTTCCGCCACCGCCTGCCCTCGGGTCGCTGCGCTCCAAAGAGCCCTGTCGCTGGGAAATGCTCGGCGGACAGGACGCGGCTACCGCGGATGCCGAGACACGTACGCGGCTGAGCACTGCCGCTCTCGCGTTGGCCGACACCGTCCACGGCGTCGTCACCGACATGTTCGGCTTCCCGATCAACCGGCCCGAAGAACTGATCAACGGTTAGTTCGTCACTGGCGGCGCAGCATTCTCGTGACGCCGGCCGCGACCGTGGTGGCGAGGATCCAGCCTGCCGCGATCAGGGCTGCCGCGAACCACTGGGACGCGCCGGGTAGCGCCCACCGGCTCTTGTTGCCGAAGTCGACGATCGGGACCAGCAGGTCGAGCGTGAACAGGAACGGATTCCACACCAGATGGTCGTCCTGGTTGGTGGTCGGGCAGAACCGGAACTGCGCGTACGACGACGGATCACCGGGCAGGACCGCGCAGTGCGCCGGATACAGCGCGAACCACAGCGTGCCGACGACCAGGAGCAGGAACAGCCACGCCAGCGCACGCGACGGCCGGTAGCCGTAGCCGACCATGGACCGCTGCAGCCAGCTCCAGCACAGCACCAGCGGGCCGAGCACCCGGAAACCGCGGGCCAGTGCGCCGTAGCGCCGCCGTTGTTTCTCGATCAGCACGGTGTCGGCGTGTTCCTCGTTGCCCGACGCCCGCAGCATCGTCGCCAACTGGTCGTACGGGCCGGGGCTGTACACGTCCCGTTCCGCTTCCCGCAGCCATTTCAGCCTGCGCACGACGGCGTCGTCGTCGGTCAACTCGATGGCCTTGGTCAGCGAGTCGTAGCGGAAGGCGTCCATGTCCACGCCGCCGGTGGCCTGCCAGAGCGCCTCGTTGTCGTGCAGCGACGTGCATTTCAGCTGCCGGAGCCCGATCCGGCCGCGTGGTGCGCGGGCCAGGGTGAGGGTCAGCTCCTGGGTCTGCGCACCGAAAGCGTTCAACGCGCTGTGGTTGTCCCCGATGCCTTCACCGAGCTCGGCACCGGCGAAAGTCAACTGCCGGCCGATCGTGGCACGCACCATCCGCACCTCGCCCGCTGACGAGAACGGCCGCTTCGAACCGGCGGCGCACACCACGTCCCGACCGATCCGGCCCGCACGAATGTCCAGGCAGGGCTTGATGTTCCGGTCCCTGGTGTACCGGCCCGGGCGGCTCAGCCTGCTGGCGCGCAGGTCCAGGTTGGCCCCGATCTGTATCTCCTGCATGATCATCGAGCCGTAGATCTCGGCGTCCCTGCACTCGAAGTTGCCGCCGACCGTGCTGCGCCGCGCCACCCACACGTCGTGTCCCGGGTTGGCCAGTACCGAGCCGTCCAGCCGCACGTTCCCGCGTACGCCGAGGTCCAGCAGCCGCCACTCACCGGTGACCCGCACACCACGCGCGTCGAGGTTGCCGTCGATCTGGGTGCCGTCCAGGTACACCGCCCGGTTGTCGAACGGTGCCTCCTTGCCGGCCGAGATGTCCACGTTGGCACCGGTCATCCGCAGCGATCCGCCGATGTGCGCGTTCACCATCCGCAGCGTGCCGGTGCTGGTGAACTCGCCGTCCAGGTCGGCGTTCCCGCCGATCTTCATCCGGTCGGCGATCAGCGTGGTGTGCACGTCGTAGTACGGGTCGTCCACCGGCAGGCCGGCCCTGGTGTCGCCGCCGTGGCGCAGTTGCGCGCCACGCATCGACCAGTCGCTCTCCACCTGCACGCTGGGCAGGAACACCCAACCGGTCGAGCGGAACCTCTTGCCGGTCAACACGTCCACGGCACACACCAGGTTCCCGCCGACCTGCATGCCGTTGCCGTCCAGCGCGCAGCCGTCCGTGTTGTGCAGGCCGGCACCGCTGAAGTTCACGTTGCCACCGCTGCGCAGACCGGCGATCCGGACCTCGCCGACCACTTCGAGGTTGTTGGCCAGCAGCGCGCCCGCCAGTTGCAGCCGGTCGGCGTGCAGGGCCCGCTGGCCCGGGTTGTTCAGCCTGCTACCGGAGAGCAGCAGCGAACCCCGGATGTGCGCGTCGGTCAGGTCGACGGAACCGCCGCGCACGGTCGTGTTCAGCAGCGCGATGTCGTTGTCGCTACGCGTGTTCCTGGCCGACAGGCCGGGTAGCCAGCAGCCGTTGAACTCCAGCCCGGCCAGGTTGGCCTGGCGCACGTCGGGCGGGTGCTGGAACCTGCAGCGCACGAACTCCAGCAGGTACGGGAACTCCAGCGCACGCAGGTCCAGCGTGCCGACGAGATAGCGGTCCTCGATGCGCACCACCGGCGGCGCGGCCGACCTGCGCCGCCAGCGCAGCATGCTGGTGGTGTCCGGTTCGATCACCCGCCGGACCACGTCCTCGGCCTGCATCTCCGCCCATCTGGGCGGATTCGGGTCGTGGACGTCGAGTTCACCGGTCGGCTCGTCGGGCGGTTCGGTGTCGGTCGGACCGCCGTTCCGGTTGGCCGGCATCGAATCTCCCCCTGGTCAGGCTCGCTGTGTCGCGTGCGCGGCCAGCACCAGGGCGATCGTCTCGGTGACCTTCCGCGCGTAGTCCAGGTGCAGCGACTCGTCGGGCACGTGCGCGTTGCTGCCCGGCCCGAGCACCCCTGTGACCACGAACTGTGCGGCAGGGTACTGCTGTTGCAACAGGCCCATCAGCGGAATCGAGCCACCGAGTCCGATCGTCCGCCACGGCGCCCCGAACACGCCGTCGGAGGCCTCGTCCAGGGCCCCGCGCAGCCACGGCGCGGTGTCCGGCGCGTTCCAGCCGTCCGCGGACTCCACCCTGGACAGCTCGATCTGCGCGCCGTAGGGCACGTCGGTGGTCAGCGCCCTGCGGACGGCGGCCTGCGCGTGGGCCGAGTCGACGGTGGGCGGCAGCCGGAAGCTCAGGCACAGCGTGGTGAACGGGCGCAGCACGTTGCCTGCGTCGGCCGGTGCCGGCAGGCCGTCCGCGCCGATCACCGACAGCGAGGGGCGCCACGTGTTGTTCAGCACCAGTTCCAGCTCGTCGTCGCTGGCCAGGGCCACGCCGGGGACCAGCGGCAGGCCGCTCCGGGTGGCGCCGGGCACGGCCTCGACGGTCGCCTCGGCCTCGGCGAGCCGGTTGGCCGGCACGTCGATGTGCAGTTCGGGCAGTGCGACCTCGCCGGTGGCCGAGTCCTCCAGCCGGTCCAGCAGGTGCCGCAGCACGCGGAACGAACTGGGCACGATCCCGCCGGCGTTGCCGGAGTGCTGGCCGCCCTCCAGCACGCGCACGGTGACCGTCGTCTGCACCAAGCCGCGCAGCGATGTGGTCAGCCACATGCGCTCGTAGTCGCTGGCACCGGAGTCCAGGCACACCACCAGCGTCACGTCGCCGAACCGGGGGCTCAGCACCGTGAGGTAGTCGGGCAGGTCGGGGCTGCCGGACTCCTCACCGGTCTCCAGCAGCAGCACACACCTGGCGTGGACACCGCCCGCCGCGAGCAAGGCCTCGACGGCCGCTGCGGACGCGAAGCCCGCGTACCCGTCGTCGGCCGCACCGCGCCCGTAGAGTCGACCGTCCCGGACCACCGGGATCCACGGGTCCAGCCCGTCCGACCAGCCACCCACCGGTGGCTGCTTGTCCAGGTGGCCGTAGAGCAGGACGGTCCCGGCGTCCTCAGCGCCTGCCGACGCCGGCAGGTCGAGCATCAGCAGTGGGGCCTTGCCGTCCAGTTCGACGACCTCGATGGTCGCGCCGGGCAGATTCCGGCCGGCCAGCCACGAGCGCAGGTGCTCGACAGCGGCGGCAAGGTGCCCGTTGGCGGCCCACTCCGGGTCGAACGCCTCCGACACGGCCGGGATGGCGACCAGATCGGACAGCCCGAGCAGGATGTCGTGCTCCCAGAGAGTGCGGACGGTACTGGTCAGGATCGCGCGATCGACGTCAGCCACGCCCCGATCCTGCCACCGGACCGCCGCGCGATCGGCATACCCGTCCCGTAACCAGGATGTGACCAAGGCCACCACCAACCGGCCCAATGGCCGCCACCCGTCCGGGTGGTGGGCCCGACCAGCGCGGACGCCAGGTCAGTTGGCCGACCGATCATTGCCCTTCCAACCGTTTCCGCAGTTCAGCGGCGCCCACCGGGCCAGGTACGGCACGTGACGGCTCACCCCGGCGGGCTTGGTCATGCCAGGATGGTGTGGTGAACCGTCAGTGCTGACGGCGACCGGACCGCTCCCCGACCGGGGAACGGCGGTGGCTGTCGGCACGGCCGTAGGCGGCCGTCACAAGCGGCCGCGCGGCCTCATAACCGAGGAGACACGCGCCATGTCGTCCGCAGAGCACTGGACGCAGGAACGGCCGGCCAGTACGCCGGCCGCAACCGCTGCCACACCTACCACGGAACAGGTGATCGCCGGCTTGCGAGCAACAAGCGAAGGCGGTGCAGATCTGGTGCAGCTGCTCACCCCGGAGGGTGAGCGGGTCACGCACCCGGACTTCGACATCGACATCAGCACCGACGAACTGCGCTCGCTGTACCGGGACATGGTGCTGGTGCGCAGGATGGACCGGGAGGCCAACGCGCTGCAGCGCCAGGGCCAACTGGGCATCTGGGTCCCGCTGCTCGGCCAGGAGGCCGCCCAGGTCGGCTCGGGGCGCGCGTTGCGTACCCAGGACATGGCCTTCCCCAGCTACCGCGAGCACGGCGTCGCCTGGTGTCGGGGCGTGCCGCCGACCGACCTGCTGGGCATCTTCCGCTGCACCGACCACGGCACATGGGATCCGATCGCCGCGCGGTTCAACCTCTACACCATCGTCATCGGCAACCAGGTGCTCAACGCCGCCGGTTACGCGATGGGCCAGAAGTTCGAGGGCAGGGTCGGCGACGACGACGGTGAGGCGACCATCGTCTACTTCGGTGACGGCGCCACCAGCCAGGGCGACGTGCACGAGGGTTTCGTGTGGTCGGCGGTGTACGACGCCCCCCTGGTGCTGTTCTGCCAGAACAACCAGTGGGCCATCTCCGAGCCGACCGAACGCCAGAGCAGGCTGCCGCTGTACCAGCGCGCCCGCGGCTACGGCTTCCCCGGCATCCGGGTGGACGGCAACGACGTGCTGGCCTGCCTCGCGGTCACGCGGTGGGCACTGGACGAGTGCCGGCACGGCAACGGCCCTGTCCTGATCGAGGCGTTCACCTATCGGATGGACGCCCACACCACCACCGACGACCCGACCCGCTACCGGCTCTCCGACGAGGTCGAGGCGTGGAAGCTGAAGGACCCGATCGAGCGGGTCCGCGCGCACCTGGCCCGCAACGGGCTGGCCGACCAGGCCTGGTTCGACAGCGTGCAGGCCGACTCCGACGCGCTCGCCGCCGAGCTGCGCGAGTTCTGCGCCAACATGCCTGATCCGCCGGCGGAACGAATCTTCAGCAACGTCTACGCGGAGCCCAGCCCGGTGCTGGACGCGCAGCGCGACGAGTACCTGGAGTACGCAGCCGGTTTCACGGGGGGTGAGCACTGATGGCCGCTCCCACCATCGGCACCCAGGGCACCGACTCCGCCCAGCCCGAGGTACGCACGGTCACCATGGCGAAGGCGCTCAACCAGGGCCTGCGAGCAGCCATGGAGGCCGATCCGAAGGTCATCATCATGGGGGAGGACGTCGGCAAGCTCGGCGGCGTCTTCCGCATCACCGACGGTCTGCAGAAGGACTTCGGTGAGCAGCGCGTGCTGGACACCCCGCTCGCCGAGTCCGGCATCATCGGCACGGCGGTCGGCCTCGCCATCCGTGGTTTCCGGCCGGTGTGCGAGATCCAGTTCGACGGCTTCATCTTCCCCGCGTTCGACCAGATCGTGTCCCAGCTCGCGAAGATGCACTACCGCAGCCAGGGCAAGGTCAAGATGCCGATCGTGGTGCGGGTGCCGTTCGGCGGTGGCATCGGCGCGGTCGAGCACCACTCGGAGTCGCCGGAGTCCTACTTCGCCCACACCGCAGGCCTGAAGGTGGTGTCCTGCTCGAACCCGGTGGACGCCTACTGGATGATCCAGCAGGCCGTCGCCAACGACGACCCGGTGCTGTTCTTCGAGCCCAAGGGCCGCTACTACGAGAAGGCGGAACTCGACACGACCGTCTCGCCGTCGCCGCTGTTCAGCTCGAAGGTGCTGCGCACCGGCACGACGGCGACGATCGCCAGCTACGGTCCGTCCATCCGGACCTGCCTGGCAGCCGCCGCGGCAGCCGAGGCGGACGGCATCAGCATCGAGGTGATCGACCTGCGCACGTTGTCGCCGCTGGACCTCGCTCCGGTGTTCGACTCGGTGCGCAGGACCGGCAGGCTCGTGGTGGTCAGCGAGTCGCCCGGTGAGGCGTCCATCGCGTCCGAAGTGGTCACCAGGGTGCAGCAGGAGTGCTTCTACTCGCTGGAAGCGCCGGTGCTGCGGGTGACCGGTTTCGACACCCCGTACCCGCCGACCAAGCTGGAGGACGACTTCCTGCCGGATCTGGACCGGGTGCTGCACGCCGTCGACCGTTCGCTGGCCTGGTGAGAGGACCGCGGCATGCCTGACTTCAAGCGATTCATGCTGCCCGACACCGCGGAGGGCCTGACCGACGCGGAGATCCTGGGCTGGCGGGTGAAGCCTGGTGACGACGTGGTCGTCAACCAGATCATCGTGGAGATCGAGACGGCGAAGGCGGCCGTCGAGCTGCCGAGCCCGTACGCCGGCAAGGTCAGCGAACTGCTGGTCGAGGTCGGCCAGACGGTGGATGTCGGCGCGCCGATCATCGTGATCGACGTGGACCCGAACGGTGCCGCGCCGACCAACAACGGCTCGGCTCCCGCTCCGGCCAGCAACAACAAGGACACCGGCGACAAGGTGCCCAACCTGGTCGGCTACGGCCCCAAGGCAGCGGCGGCCCGTCGCCGGCCTCGGTCCAACGCCGTTGCCGCGCCTGCCGAACCCGTCCAGGTAGTGGTGCCGGAGCCGGAACCCGAGCCCGAGCCGGTTGTCGCCGTGGCACGCGGTGGCTACGTGCCGCTGGCCAAGCCCCCGGTGCGCAAGCTGGCCAGGGAACTGGGCGTCGACCTGTACGTGCTGACCGGCAGCGGCCCGTCCGGCGTGATCACCAGGGACGACGTGCAGCGTGCCGTTGCCGAGCCCGAACCTGTTGCCGCCACGGTGGACCGTGGCGCTCGGGAGCGCAGGGTGCCGATCAAGGGCGTCCGCAAGATGACCGCGCAGGCCATGGTGTCCAGCGCGTTCACCGCACCGCACGTCACCGAGTTCCTGACGATCGACGTGACGCCGATGATGGAACTGCGGGCGAAGCTGAAGACCGATCCCCGGTTCGCCGGGGTGAAGCTGACGCCGCTGGCGTTCGCGGCGAAGGCCGTGTGCCTCGCGGTGCGCAGGACGCCGGACGTGAACGCCACCTGGGACGAGCAGGCAGGCGAGATCGTCTACAAGTCCTATGTGCACCTGGGCATCGCGGCGGCCACCCCACGTGGCCTCGTGGTGCCGAAGATCCGGGACGCCGAGCAGTTGACGCTGCCCGAACTGGCCGGTGCGCTGGACCAGCTCACCGCGACCGCCCGGGACGGCAGGACCACCCCGGCGGACATGGCGGGCGGCACGTTCACCATCACCAACGTCGGCGTGTTCGGTGTGGACACCGGGACGCCCATCATCAACCCCGGCGAGTCCGCGATCCTGGCCTTCGGCGCGATCAGGGACATGCCGTGGGTGGTGAACGGACAGGTGGTGCCGCGCAAGGTGTGCCAGCTGTCGCTGAGCTTCGACCACCGGGTCGTGGACGGCGAACAGGGCTCGCGCTTCCTGGCCGACGTCGGCGCGCTGTTGGCCGACCCGGCCAACGCGATCACGTACTGAGGCGAAAGGGACCGGCCGCAAGGCCGGCCCCTTTGCTCAGAGCCGCTCGATGATCGTGGCGTTGGCCAGGCCGCCTGCTTCACACATGACCTGCAGGCCGTAGCGGCCGCCGCGCTGCTCCAGCGCGTTCACCATGGTCGTCATGATCCGCGCGCCGCTGGCACCGAGCGGGTGCCCGATGGCGATGGCGCCGCCGTTCACGTTGATCTTCTCGCTGGGCACGCCGGTCTCCCGCTGCCACGCCAGCACGACGGACGAGAACGCCTCGTTGACCTCGAACAGGTCGATGTCGTCGATGCTCAATCCCGCGCGCCGCAACACCTTGGCCGTGGCCGGGATCACGCCGGTCAGCATGTGGATCGGGTCGTCACCGACCACCGCGAAGCTGTGCAGCCGGGCACGTGGCCGCAGGCCCAGGGCCGCCGCCCGCTCGCCGCTGGTGATCAACAGCGCTGCCGAGCCGTCGTTGACCGGGCTGCTGTTGCCCGCGGTGACCCGCCAGCCGATCTCGGGGAACCTGGCAGCCATGGCGTCGCTGCGGAACGCCGGCCGCAGCCCAGCCAGCACGTCCAGTGTGCCGCCGGGCCGGATGGACTCGTCGTCGGCGACCTCGCGCACCGAGCCGTCCGCCTGCGGTGCCTTGATCGGCACGATCTCGCCCGCGAACCGGCCGTCGGCCCGTGCCTGCGCCGCCTTCTCGTGGCTGGCCAGCGCGAACTCGTCCAGTTCGGTCCGCGACAGGTTCCACTTGGCGGCGATCAGTTCGGCGCTGATGCCCTGCGGCACAAGGCCGTCCGGGTAGCGGGCCGCGATCGCGGGACCGAACGGGTCCTTGCCGGCTGGCACGTTCGACCACATCGGCACCCGGCTCATCGACTCGACACCACCGGCGACCACCACGTCATAGGCCCCGGCGAGCACACCCTGCGCGGCGAACGACACGGCCTGCTGGGACGAGCCGCACTGCCGGTCCACGGTGGTGGCGGGCACCGACTCAGGGAAACCGGCGGACAGCCAGGCCCACCGTGTGGTGTTCATGGCCTGCTCGCCGACCTGGTCGACGCTGCCGCCGATCACGTCGTCCACGGTCGCCGGGTCGACACCGGACCGCTCGACCAGCGCACCGAGGCTGCTGGCGAACAACTCGACGGGGTGTACGCCGGACAACGCACCGCCCGGCTTGCCCTTGCCCACCGCAGTGCGGACGGCCTCGACGATGACGGCGTCACGCATGACGATCACTCCTCACCGAGCTCGAACTAGGTCAGTTGGAAACCTGAACCCAGTTTATGCTCAGCGAGTTGGATAATCCAACTGAGTGAGTGCGGTCACCCGATGCCGTTGATCCTGCGCGCGGCGATGTCCTGGAGCAGCGAATCCACGCCCATCAGGTCGTGATCCTCGCCGGTCAGCCGGGGATCCACGTCGGATGCGTAGAGCAGGGGCGTGTTCTGGGCGTCCGCGAAACTGTTGATGATCCCCCGGAGTGTGCTGGCCGAGACACCGGCACGGAGCGCGTTGTCCACCACCTCGCGGATGGTGTGCTCCGCGGCCATCATCTGGGCCAGCGCCGTGTGATACCGCTGTACCGCGACGATCAGCCCATCGGTGTGTTCCAGCAGAACTTTGGGGAGCACAACGGGACGAAGTGGCTCGTCTCTCACGTAGAGCGACGGTACTCGCGAAATCGAAGGCTGCGTTGGCCCAAATCACCTGGTTGGCCCAGTGCAAGGTGTGTGATGCGTGTCACATTCTCACCCTGGGTGGCCAACCGGTCCGCGTCAGCCGCGTGGCAGGTCGAACAGACTCGTCAGACCGGCCGCGAAACCCAGGTCGCCGTTGATCTTCAGCTTGCCGGTCATGAACAACACAGGGCCGGACGCGTTGCGCGTGATCAGCTTGAGGAAGTCGGCCGGGTGCGCGGTGATGGTCACCCTCGCCTCTCGCGTCTGCTCCTGGCGCGAGACGCAGGTGCCGTGCTCGATAACCGTCTCGTACCGGTCGTAGCCGCCCTCGCCCGTGCCGCCGGTCAGCCGCCAGTGCACGACGGCGCTGGTGTGCGCCGCGCGGTCGACGCGCAGGTGCTCGCCCATCCGCCGGAAGATCTCGTTCAGCACCCTGGCCCGCAGTTCCGGCCGCACCAACACGCCCTGGAGCTGATCGGCGGACGCCCTGGTGATCAGCCGGGCGAACGTCGCCGCGTCCAGATCACTGAGGTCCACGGAGTCGCCATCGGTGGCCAGCCGGTCCATCTCGGCCAGCAGGGCGACGAACCTGTCCCGGCTGACCTTGCGCGGGTCGAGCCCTTTCAGCAGCTCGACCACGTTGTCGTCCGCCACACGCCACCCCCTCCCGATACCTACTTGCGAGTAAGGCTACGTATGAGTAGGTATTTGGGCAACCGCGAGTCGCTAGGCTGGTCGGACACGTGCTGCGGGGAGCCTGCGTTGGGAGGAGACGTCCTATGTCGCTGGCCGACGACGCAACGCCGCAGCCGGCGCGTGCCAAACGTCTGCCACGCGCCGTGCGCGAGCGCCAGATCGTGGACGCCGCGGTCAGCGTGTTCTCCAAGTACGGCTACCACGACGCTTCGATGGACGAGATCTCCGAGGTCGCCGGCATTTCCAAGCCGATGATCTACGCCTACCTCGGCGCCAAGGAGGACCTGTTCGCGGCGTGCATCCACCGCGAGGCGACGCTGTTACTCGAAGCCGTCGTCGGCGGTATCGAGGTGGGCCAGCCGCCGGATGTCCAGCTGTGGCGCGGTTTGCGCTCGTTCTTCGAGTTCGTCGCCGCGCATCGGGAGAGCTGGCGGGTGCTGCACCGCCAGTCCATCGCCCAGGGCGGCCCGTTCACCGAGGAACTGATGTCCATGCGGCAGCGGGCGATCAGCCTGGTGGCCGCGGTGCTGATGCGCACCGGCAGCGACGAGGGCGTCGGCGAGGCAGCGTCGGTGGCAGGCGAGCCACTGGCCGCGGCGCTGGTCGGTGCGGGCGAGTCACTGGCCGACTGGTGGCTGGACCATCCCGAGGAGTCGCCGAGTTCGATCGCGGCGCGGCTGATGAACCTGGTGTGGATGGGTTTCGGCAATCTCGTCGAGGACCGCGTGTGGAAACCGCCTAGGGACGAGTGAGCTCGCCGGACAGGTGCGGCCTGCCGGTCCTTGAGTCCACCAACTCGAAACCGTCGTCCCGCGCCGACAGCGCCACCGTCGCCGGCAACAGGATCGGCAGCTTGAACCGCACGTCCACGGTGTACGCGGCCGGCAGCCGACCCTCGTAATAGGCAAGACACCTGGCCAGCGACCACATCCCGTGCGCGATCGCCCGTCGGAAGCCGAACAGCCGGGCGGTCAGCGGATGCAGGTGGATCGGGTTGCAGTCACCGGACACCTCGGCGTAGCGCCTGCCGGTGTCCCCGAAAATCCGCCACACGGCGTCCGGCCGCTCGATCGGCTCGTCCTGCCGTTGCGACCGATCCCCGCCACCGCTGCCGTTTCGACGCAGATACGTGCTCGTCTCCTGCCACACCGGTTCGCCGTCCGCGAGCGCCTCACTGACCAGGTCGAACTGCACGCCACGCTCGTGCGGCCGCAGGTCCGCCGTGTGGGTGCGCACCACCAGGGGCTCGTCGGCCCGCAGCGGCCGGGTCTGGCTGATCCGGTTGGCAACGTGCACCAGGCCGATCATCGGGAACGGGAAGTCGGCCGCCGTCATCAGCGCCACCTGCAACCCGAACACCAGCAGATGGGGTGCGGTGACCGGCAGTTCGTCGGTCAGCCGGAAGCCGCACACCCGGTCGTAGGCGGCCAGCCGCGCGGGGTCCACCAGCACACCGGATCGGGCCAGCCCACCCGCCGGCAGTACCGGTTCGCCGTCGCGGCGCCGGATGCCGGCCAGCGCGGCCTTCCCGAACAGCACCGGCAGATTCGGCTCAGCGGTCAACTCACGCATGGATTTCATATCGCCCCTCACGCACCGAGCAGGCTCTGCCCGCACACCCGGACCACGTTGCCGTTCACCCCGGCCGATGCCGGATTCGCGTACCACGCAATCGTTTCCGCCACGTCCACCGGCCGACCGCCCTGCGACATGCTGTTCATCAGCCGGCCCGCCTCGCGGATGAACAGCGGTACGGCGGCGGTCATCTTCGTTTCGATGAAGCCGGGCGCCACCGCGTTCACCGTGCTGCCCTGCCTGGCCAGTTTCGGCGCCAGCGCGTTCACCATGCCGATCACGCCTGCCTTCGATGTGGCGTAGTTGGTCTGGCCGACGTTGCCCGCGATCCCGGCGATCGAGGACACGCCGATGATTCGGCCGCCCGACCGCAGCGTGCGCTTGGCCAGCAGGGCGTCGTTGATCCGCAACTGGCAGGCCAGGTTCACCGCGAGCACGGCGTCCCAGCGGCCCGCGTCCATCTTGCCCAGCGTCCTGTCCCGCGTGATGCCGGCGTTGTGCACCACGATGTCCACGCCGTCGTGCCGATCGGTGAAGTGGCTGACCAGCTTCGCGGGCGCGTCCGGCGTTGTGATGTCCAGTTGCAGTGCCTCGCCGCCGACCCGGTTGGCCACCGTGGACAGATCAGCGCCCTGGGCCGGCACGTCCAGGCACACCACGTGCGCGCCGTCCCGGGCCAGCACCTCGGCGATGGCGGCGCCGATGCCCCGCGACGCACCGGTGACCAGCGCGACCTTGCCGGCCAGCGGGTGGGCCCAGTCCTCCGGCTCCACCACGTTCTCCTGCTTCACGGCGGCGATCCGCACCACCTGGCCGGACACGTAGGCCGACCTGGCGGACAGCAGGAACCGCACGCTCGACTCGACGGCCTCCTCGGCGCCCTTGGCCACGTAGACCAGTTGGGCGGTGGCGCCACAGCGCAGTTCCTTGCCCACCGACCGGGTGAAACCCTCCAACGCCCGCTGGGCCACCTTCTCGCCGACCGGCGTCGCGTTCTCCGGTGGCGTGCCGAGCACCAGGACCCGGCCGCAGTCGCCGATCGAGCGGATCACCGGGTGGAAGAACTCGTGCAGTTCACGCAGCCCTTCCGGGCTGGTGATGCCGGTGGCGTCGAAGACGACGGCGCCGTAGCGGACGCCCTCCTCGGCCGACTTGTGCACGTCGACGTCGACCTTGGTGAGGATCGCGGCGAGGGTGTCGGACAGCCGGCCGTCCGGGGCGCCGCCGAGCAGCGCGGGTCCGGTCAGCAGTGGCTGACCCGGCTGGTAGCGGCGAAGCTGGACGGGATTGGGCAGGCCGAGCCTGCCGACCACCAGCCGGCCCAGACCCGAACGTGCGAACTGCTGGTACCGGTCGGTCATCTGGGCGCCTTCCTACTGGTTGGTAAGACTACTCACGGGTAGGTTACTATGAGCAGAGTAGTCCCGTGCGTACCGAGGAGGGAACATGGCCGAAGCGGTACGTCGGGTGGCCGTCGTGGGCGGCAACCGGATCCCGTTCGCCAGGTCCAACAGTCGCTACGCGGCAGCGTCCAATCAGGACATGTTCACCGCGGCGCTGGACGGGCTGGTCAGCCGGTTCGGGCTGCAGGGTGAACGGCTCGGCGAGGTGGTCGGCGGCGCCGTGCTCAAGCACAGCCGCGACTTCAACCTGATCCGCGAGTCCGTGCTGGGCAGCAGGCTCGCGCACGACACCCCGGCCTACGACCTGCAACAGGCCTGCGGCACCGGCCTCCAGGCGGTCATCGCGGTGGCCAACAAGATCGCGCTCGGCCAGATCGAGTCCGGTGTGGCCGGTGGCACCGACACCACCAGCGACGCGCCGCTCGCACTGCACGAGGACCTGCGTCGCATCCTGGTCGCGCTGAACAGCGCGAAGAGCGTCGGCGCCCGGCTGCGCCTGCTGACCAGGCTGCGGCCCGGCCAGATCGTGCCGGAGATCCCGCGCAACGCCGAGCCGCGCACCGGGCTGTCCATGGGCGAGCACGCCGCGCTGACCGCCCGCGAGTGGGGCATCGGCCGCGAGGAGCAGGACGAACTCGCCGCCACCAGCCACCAGCGCCTGGCCGCCGCCTACGACCGCGGCTTCTTCGACGATCTGGTCACGCCCTATCTCGGCCTGACCCGCGACCAGAACCTGCGACCCGACTCGAGCGCCGACAAGCTGGCCAAGCTCAAGCCCGCGTTCGGCGGCGCCGACGGCACGATGACCGCGGGCAACTCGACACCGCTCACCGACGGCGCTTCCGTCGTGCTGCTGGCCAGCGAGGAGTGGGCCGCCGAGCGTCGCCTGCCGGTGCTGGCCTACCTCACGTTCACCGAGACGGCGGCCGTCGACTACGTGCACGGCGGCGAGGGCCTGCTGATGGCCCCCGCCTACGCCGTGCCCAGGATGCTCGCCAGGGCCGGTGTCGGGCTGGCCGACTTCGACTTCTACGAGATCCACGAGGCGTTCGCGTCCCAGGTGCTGGCCACCCTGCGCGCCTGGGAGGACCCGGCGTTCGGCAAGGGCAAGCTCGGCCTGGACGGGCCACTGGGCTCGGTGGACCGGGCACTGCTCAACGTCAACGGCTCGTCGCTGGCAGCGGGGCACCCGTTCGCCGCGACCGGCGCCCGGATCGTGGCCACGTTGGCCAAGCTGCTCGCCGAGCGGGGATCGGGCCGTGGCCTGATCTCCATCTGCGCGGCGGGCGGCCAGGGCGTGACCGCGATCCTGGAACGCTGAATCCGGGCTACGCCAACAGGTCCCAGGTGATCGAGCACATCGCCGACACCGTGACCGGCTGCGGCTCCAACGCCAACTCGGTGATGTCCGGCGCACGCCCGGCACCAGCCGACCTTGCCGCGGCGCTGAACGCAAGGGGCCGGATCCGGCCGGGTGACGTGTCGTCCAGCCGCAGCAGCGGGCCGAGCCGGCCGGCCAGCGCGTCGGCGTAGCCCTGGGCGATGGCCCGCGCGTCGGCCACGGCTTCCCGCTGTGCCTCCTGGCGTGCGTCTGATGCGTCGGCCAGGTCCCAGTCCGGGCCCTGCAGTTCGCTGGGCTCCGTGGTGACGAGGTCGCCGATCAGGTCGTTCAGCACGGTCACGTCCGTCACCAGCAGCACGTACGCCTGGCTGGCCGAGGCGCCGGTCCTATGTCGCCCGTTCCAACTGTCATTGACAGCGAGACTGCGCGACCGCACCGTGACGCCGTTCCTCGCCAACACGGGCTCGACCGAGTCGATTCGCCTGGTCAGCGCGTCGACAGCACTCGTCCGGTCCTTGGACCGGTTCGTGTAGCGGAGCGTGAGTCCTGCCTGGTCGGCGATTCGTTCCACATCGCCATGTCCCGTGGTCACAAGTTCAGCCATGCCACCACTCAACCATCAGGGCGTATCCGGAAATCTAGTAAAGAGTCGATACAGGACCATAGGCCACTACTTATCCTGCGCCCATGGCATAC
>DASXYT010000396.1:0-13795 GCA_036502345.1 Pseudonocardiaceae bacterium
GGCGACCAGGAGGCGGCCGCCGAGGCGGGCGCCTTGGCCGAGCAGGTCCGGATCGCCGAGCACCTGACCTGGCGGCGGCAGGGCGCCAACAAGGGGACGCTGGCACTGTTCGTCGGGCTGTCCCTTGTCCTGTTGGCGATCGCACTCGGCATCTCGGACATGGCGATGCTGGCCGGCGCCATCGTGCTGGGCGGCGGCACCGCGGCGCTGTACGTGTTCACCCACCGCAGGCCGTACTGGGAACTGCTCGCCCAGGACCTGGGTTCGGTCGCGATGCGGCCGGACACGGTCTAGTCGATGCCGCCTTCGCTGGCGGCACGCAGTTTCAGCGCTCCGGGACCGAGGCCGGCCATCTCGTCGCCGTGGTTGTGCAGCGCGCAGCTGCGTAGCGACAGGCACCCGCAGCCGATGCACGAGGTGAGCCGGTCGCGCAGCCGTTGCAGGGCGTCGATCCTGGTGTCCAGTTCGGTTCGCCACGAACGGGACAGTCGCGCCCAGTCGGTCTTGTTCGGCGGGCGGCCGTCGGGCAGGCCGGCCAGCGCGTCCCGGATCTGTTCCAGACTGAGCCCGACCCGTTGCGCCGTACGGATGAACGCCAGTCTGCGCAGGACGGCCCTCGGGTAGCGGCGCTGGTTGCCGGCGGTGCGTTCCGCCGTGATCAGGCCCGCTTCCTCGTAGAAGCGCAGTGCGGTGTGCGGCACGCCGCTGCGCTCGGCGACCTGACCGATGGTCAGTTGTTCGGGCAGTGATGGCACCAGCCCATATTACGCCGTGTCGATGCTTGACCTCGACCATGCTGGAGGTTGCACGCTCACTGCCATGACCGCGACGACCAAGACCGGCTCCGGCTATGCGGCCCTTCCGGCGCTGATGGCCAGGATGACCGGCGACGAGAAGCACGCGCTGGCCGCCTCATCCACGGTGGACGTGCTGTGGGTGCTCTACGACCAGATCCTCGACGTTACCCCGGACCGACTCGACGACCCGGACCGGGACCGGTTCCTGCTGTCCAAGGGGCACGGACCGGTGGGGTTCTACGCGGTACTGGCCGCCAAGGGCTTCATCGACCCCGATCTGCTCACCGACTGGGCAGGCAAGGAGTCGCCGTTGGGGCACCACCCGGACCGGATGCTGGTTCCGGGCACGGAGATCGGCAGCGGCTCGCTCGGCCACGGGCTGCCGCTCGGCGTCGGTGTCGCGCTCGGTCTGCGCGCTGCGGGCCGGACCACGCCGAAGGTGGTCGTGCTCGTCGGTGACGCCGAACTGGACGAGGGCAGCAACCAGGAGGCCATCGTCGTGGCGGCCCGGCTCGGGCTGGGCCAACTGACGGTGGTCGCGATCGACAACGCCAGCGCCAGCCACGGCTGGCCGGGCGGCATCGCCCGCCGCTTCGAGGTGGAGGGCTGGGCATCGGCCACCGTGGACGGCCGCGACCACGTCCAACTGGCCGAAGCGTTCAACACACCGCATCCCGACCGGCCCGCCGTGGTCGTCGCCGTGACCAAGCCGAAGAGGGCAGCAGCATGACCACCGCCACGTATCCGACCAACATCCGCCAGGTGTTCGCGGACACGGTCACCGAACTGATGGACGCCGACCAGCGGATCGCCGTCGTGCTGGCCGACATCTCGACCGACCTCTTCGAGCCTGCCGCGCGACGCCACCCGGGCCGGGTGATCAACGTGGGCATCCGCGAGCAGTTGCTGGTCAGCGTGGCGGGCGGCCTCGCGCTGGCCGGGCAGCGGCCGGTGGTGCACACGTTCCCGTCGTTCCTGGTGGAGCGGGCGTTCGAGCAGGTCAAGCTGGACCTCGGGCATCAGGATGTCGGTGCCGTGCTGGTCAGCTACGGCGCCTCCTACGACATGGCCGAGGAGGGCAGGACCCACCAGTCACCGGGGGACGTGGCGCTGCTGGACACGCTGCCCGGCTGGACGGTGCACGTGCCAGGGCATCCGGCCGAGGTGGACCGGCTGCTGCGTGCCGCGATCCCCGGCGACGACCGGGTGTACATCCGGCTGTCGACGCAGGCCAACGCCGAAGCACACCAGCGCGACGGCGTGCATGTCGTGCGGCACGGCAGACGTGGGGTCGTGCTGGCCGTCGGGCCGATGCTGGACCGGGTGCTGGCGGCCACCGAGACGGCGGACGTCACGGTCGCCTACACGGCCACCGTGCGACCGTGCGACGGTGCCGGGCTGCGGGCCGCCGTGCTCGCCGCCGACCGGCCCGACGTGGTGCTCGTGGAGCCGTACCTGACCGGGACGTCGGCCTATCTGGTGGACGCTGCGCTGGAGGACGTGCCGCACCGGCTGCGCGCGCTGGGTGTCGGCCGGGAGTTCGAGCTGCGGATGTACGGCTCGGCCGCCGACCACGACACCGCACACGGGCTGGACGCGGCCGGCATCGCCGCGTCCGTGCGGTCCTTCCTGCGGTAATGCGGCGACGGCGGCGCGAGGCACGGCGGTAGCCTGATGCCGTGCCTCGCGTTGTCGTGCTGGACTACGGGTCCGGCAATCTCCGGTCGGCGGAACGTGCGCTGCGCAGGGTCGGCGCCGACGTGGAGGTCACTTCGGACTTCAAGACCGCGCTGGCCGCCGACGGGCTCGTCGTGCCGGGCGTCGGCGCGTTCGCCGCGTGCATGGCCGGTATCACCGAGGTGCACGGTGAGCGGATCATCGCGCGCAGGCTGGCCGGTGGCCGCCCGGTGCTGGGCATCTGCGTCGGCATGCAGGTGCTGTTCGAGCGGGGCGTGGAGCACGGCGTCGAGGCGGCCGGTTGCGCTGAGTGGCCGGGTGCCGTTGAGCGGTTGAACGCCGACATCCTGCCGCACATGGGCTGGAACACCGTGCGGATGGCCAAGGGCTCGGCGCTGTTCGCCGGTCTGCCCGCCGACACGCGCTTCTACTTCGTGCACTCCTACGCGGCACGCACCTGGGAGTTGCGCGACACGGCGCCGCTCCCCGAACCGCTCGTCACCTACGCCACGCACGGTGAGGATTTCGTGGCGGCGGTGGAGAACGGTCCGCTGTGGGCGACCCAGTTCCACCCGGAGAAGTCCGGTGACGCGGGCGCTCACCTGCTGGAGAACTGGCTCAAATCCGCTGTGATGTCCACCACGTAGAGCGACGTCCAGATCGCACAACGCGAGCAGGCCGGTGATCTAGCCGATGCGACGCGGTCCGATGGCGGGCTAGGCATGAAATGCGCAGTGCCGCGCAGCCCAAGACACATCGGAGCGTCCCAGTGGAAACGAACGACTCCTTCCCCACCCCCGTCCGCAGCCGGTTACGACGCCGGCTCGCCACCGTGCTCGCCGTCGGCGCGATCGGTGGACTCGCACTGACCTCGGTCGCCACCGTGGAGGCCAACGCCGTCGCCGCCCCCGGCAGCGGCTGTGCCGCGGTGGCCGTCATCACCGCGCGTGCTTCTGGTGAGGCCGCAGGTGAAGGCATCACCGGCGCGCTGGTCACGCAGATCGTGAACTCCAGCACGCAGACGGTGAGCCGGGCCTCGGTGAACTACCCGGCCACGCTCACCAACTACGCCAGCAGCTCGGCCCAGGGCGAGTCGGCGTTGAAGACGCAGCTGACCAGCGAGGTCAACGCCTGCCCGAGCACCAAGGTCGTCCTGCTCGGCTACTCGCAGGGTGCCCAGGTCGTCGAGGACATGTTCAGCGGCGGCGGTGGCGGCTCGCTCGGTGCCACCACGGCAGCACTGTCCACGTCGATCACCAGCCACGTGGCGGCGGTCGCCACCTTCGGTGACCCGAGGCACGTCACCGGTGTGGCCGTCGACCTCGGTACCGCCAGGACCAACGGCCTGTTCCCGAGGAGCGCGGCGCAGGACAACCTGCTCGGCGCGGCAGCGTCGAGGATCCAGGCCTACTGCGACGCCAACGACGAGTTCTGCGCCAGCGGTTTCAGCCTCCAGGTGCACCTGACGTACCTGGACCGCTACCAGAACGCGGCTGCCAGCTTCGTGCTGGGCAAGATCGGCGGCTGACAGTCACACAGGGGGCTGGTTCGCGCCGGCGCGGCGGCGCGGATCAGCCCTTTGTGCTGCCCTCGTTGGCACCCCGGATGAAGTACCGCTGGAACAGGATGAACACGATCGCCACCGGGATGGTGGCCAGTAGCGCCGCGGACAGCTTCAACGGGTACTGCGTGCCAGCACCGAGCGAGCCGCTGACCAGGTCGGCGAGGCCGCGCGGCAGCGTGTAGAGGTTCGGGCTCTGCACGGCGACCAGCATGTTGGTGAACTCGTTCCAGGAGCCCTGGAAGGACAGGATGGTCAGCGTGATCAGCGCGGGCCTGGCCATCGGCAGCACGACCGACCAGTAGATCTGGAACGTGCTGGCGCCGTCGATCCTGGCCGCTTCCTCGACGCTGGTCGGGATGGTCTCGAAGAACTGCTTCATGATGAACACGCCACCGGCGTCGGCCAACAGCGGCAGGATCATCGCGGCGTACGTGTCGTAGATGCCGAGTTGGTTGAGCACCAGGAACTTCGGGATCATCAGCACGACGCCGGGCACGGCCATCACGGCGAGAATGGCGGCGAACAGCCCTCCCCGGCCGGGAAACCGCAGCCGGGCCAGCGCGTAGCCGGCCAGCGAGTCGAGGAACAGCCGCCCACCGGTGACGAACAGCGTCACCACCAGCGAGTTGAACGTCCACAGTGGAAAGTCGGTGCTGCCGTTGAACAGCTTCGCGAAGCTGTTCACGATGGTGGCCGGATGCGGGATCGGGGACAGCGGATTGGCTGTCGCGTCCGGATCGGTCTTGAACGACGACGCGATCTGGATCACGAACGGGTACAGGTAGATCAGCGCGAACACGAGCAGCACGGCCATGCCGACGACGACCCAGATGATGCCGTTGCGCCGTCGTCGGTTGTGGTGGCGGGTCGGTGTCGCTGTCGGGGCGATCGCGATCATGCCGCCGCCTCCTTCTTCCGTTCCGCCCGGCGCAACCGGCGTTCCGCCTTCCGTTCCCGGACGGCGTCGGAGTCGCGCAGCAGCCAGCGCTGGACCGCCGTCATCAGCACGATGATGGCGAACAGCACGAACGACATCGCCGCGCCGGCCGGATAGTTCTGGTCACCGAAACCGGTGGTGTAGGAGAGGTAGGCGGGGCTCAGCGTGGTCTTGTCCGGGCCGCCCTGGCTCAGGATGAAGATCTGGTCGAACACCTGCCACGAGCCGATCAGGCCCAGTGTGATCACCAGGAACATGGTGGGCCGCAGCATCGGCAGCGTGACGTAGCGCAGCCGCTGCCAGCGGTTCGCGCCGTCCAGCAGTGCGGACTCCTCGACGTCGGCCGGCAGGTCCTGCAGCGCTGCCAGGAACAGCAGCATGAACGTGCCGGACGTCGTCCACACGACCAGCGCGATGATCGCGCACATCGCGATGCTCGGCCCGGACAGCCAGTCCCACCACGACAGGCCGAGCAGCCCGTGGTTAACCAGGGCACCCGGCGGGTTGTTCGGGTCCACGACGTGCAGCCCGCCCAGGATCAGGTGCAGCAGGCCGTTGGCGTCGTTGAACCACGACGGCCCCTGGATGCCGAACACCCGCAGCACCGAGTTCACGGCGCCGCCGCCGGTGAACATGAACAGGAACACGATGCTGATGGCGACCGAACTGGTCACCGACGGGAAGTAGAACGCGGTGCGGAAGAACGTCTTGCCCTTGAGCCGCCGCTGGTTGAGCACCATGGCGAGGAACAGGGCGATCCCGGTCTGCAGCGGCACGACCAGCACGACGTAGTAGAGAATGTTCCGGATGCTGGTCATGAAGTCGCTGCGTTCCAGGCCTGGCCTGGCCAGCAGGTTCGCGTAGTTGCTGCCGCCCGCGAACGGCACCCCGGCGCTGAACGGGCTGCCCTGCCCCGTCCACTTCGTCAGGCTCACCCACAGCGCCATCAGGATCGGCACCAGCAGGAAGAGCACCAGCATCAGCACCGCGGGCGACGCGAACAGGTACCCGGTCAGCGCCTCACGGGGGTACCGCCCCCGCCGGCGGCGCTGCCGGCGGGGACGGTTCGCGGCTGCGGTGCCCCCGATGACAGCACCGCCGGCCACGGGTGGGGATGACACGGACGCCATGTTCAGCTACCGAGCGCCTGTGTCAGGTTCGTCTGCAGCCGCGCCAGGATCGCCGACGGCGAGCCCTTGGCCAACTGGGTGAGCTGCGTGTCGTAGTCGGCCAGCACGGTGGTCACCTTCGGTGCGTTGACCGGACCGACACCGTTCGGCGCGCCGTCCAGGAACGCCTTGTCGGTCGGGAACTGCTGCAGGTAGGTGGCCTGTGCGGACTGGCGGGACGGGATGACGCCGAACGCCTTGGCGAAGGTCAACTGCTGCTGCGGTGCGGTCATCGCGTTCACGAACGCGATGTCAGCGGCGTGGTTCTTGCTCTTGGCACTGATGCCCCAGCACTGGGTGAACTCCAGCGTCGCGGCACCGGCCGGGCCCGCGGGCAGCGGCGCGATCTCGTACTTGACCTTCGGGTAGTCCGACTTCATGGCGCCTTCGATCCAGTTGCCCTCGATCGTCATGACGGCCTTGCCGGTGCCCAGCGCCTCGCCGCCCCAACCGGTGTCCAGCTGCGAGGAGTACTCCATCAGGCCGGACTTGAGCAGGCCCTGCACGAAGGTCAGCGCCTGCACGTTCTGCGGCGAGTTGGCGTCCGGCTTACCGGCCTTGTTCACGATCGAGCCGCCTGCCTGCGAGATGAAGGCGTCCACCCGGTCGTGCGTCGGGCTGACCGCCAGCGGCACCATGCCCTTGGCCTTGATCTTGGTCAGGATGGTCTTGAACTGGTCCCACGTGGTGGGGAGATCGGCGTTGGTCAGGCCTGCCTTGGCCCACTGCGTGGTGTCGATCACCAGGCCCAGGGTCGAGAAGTCCTTGGGAGCGCAGTAGAACGTGCCCTTGTAGGTGAATGCCGTGCGCAGTGCCGGGTAGAAGTCGTTGGGGTTGTTGACCTTGTTGCCGTACGGGTAGAGCGCACCGACACTGGCGTAGTCGGCGACCTTCGCGGCATCCATGTAGAACACGTCCGGCGGGGCGCTGCCGGCGAACGCCTGACCGAGTTGCTGGTCGATGTTCGACGCCGGGACCACCGTCGCCTTGTTCTTGCTGCTGGTGGCCCACTGCGCCGCCGCGGCCTTCACCGCAGCGGTCTCCGCGTCACCGGAGGACGCGATCAGGATCTGCAGGTTGGCGGGGCCGGTCTTCTGGGCGGGTTGCGACGAGTTGCTGGAGAAGCCGCTGCCGCAGCCTGCGGCGAGCAGCGCGGCGGCGGCCAGCACGGCCGCGCCTGCCAGGGGACGGGTCATGCGTGACATGACGACTCCTTTGTCGTGGGGGACTGTGTCGAGGAGGGCGTTTCGTGATGGGGAGTCACGGGGATCAACCTGACTGGCGGACCACCAGGTGGGGGTCGAGCAGCACGTGGTGCTCGACACTGGCGTCGTCGCCGGATCTGTCGAGGAAACTGGTCAACAGGTCGACGCAGGTGACAGCGGCCTCGCGCAGCGGCTGTGCCACCGTGGTCAGGCCCATCGCGGCAGCGCTGGGCGAGTCGTCGAAACCGATCACGGGCACCGCCGGCCCGCCGCGGCTGACCTGGTCACGGACCATGGCCAGCGCGCCGAGCGCCAGCGTGTCACTGGCGCAGACCAGGGCGTCGGCCCGCCGCTGGTGCACGAGTTCGACGGCCGATGCATGGCCGTTGTCGACGGTGTTCTCGGTGCTGGTGAGCAGATCGGACGGGTCGACACCGGCGGCGCGCAGCGTGGTCTCCCACCCTGCCCGCCGATCGTCGCCGACACCGGAACCGATGGGCCAGCCGACGAAGCCGATCCGTCGGTGGCCCGCGTCCAGCAGACGTTCGGTGGCGGCCGTGGTGCCTGCCTTGCCATCCACGTCCACCCACCAGTGCCGGGCACGCACGCCCCACGGCCGACCGAAGGTCACGAACGGCACGCCCTGCTTGCGCAGCCACGTGGTGCGCCGGTCCCTGTGGTGTGTGCCGGTGAGTACGAACGCGTCCAACTCGTAGGAATCGAGCAGGTCGGAGTAGGCGGCGATCTCGTCGTCGTCGGTGTTGGCCGTGAACACGATGGTCCGAAAGCCGTAGCCCTGCGCGGACTCCGTGACGGCGTGCACGAATCGATCCAGTACGGAACCGGCCAGCTCCTCGCTGAACGGCGTCATCCGCATGGCGAGCAGGTTGGATCGATGAGTGCGCAGCTGTCGAGCCGCGCGGCTGGGCCGGTAGCCGAGTTCGACGATCGCGGCCTGCACCCGTTGCCTGGTGTCCGCTTGCACCCGATGTGGTGCATTGAGCACATTGGACACGGTCTGCCGGGAAACGTTGGCGCGCTCGGCCACCGTGGTGATGGTCGGCCGCTCGTTGCCCATGGTCTTCCCTCCCGGCCGCCTCTCCTCATTGAGGGCGGTCGCGATGATTTGATCGTTCAAATTTGCTGTACAGTCTTAACCCGTTGGGTCGTACACGTCAACCGCAGGAGGGGTCTTGGCTCTTCTTCAACCGGCTCTGCACGACCTGGACCTGTGTGTCCGAGCACCCACGGCGGTGGTGAGTGACCACACAGGACAGTTGCTCGGCATCGCTGGTCACGGCGTGCTGCACGCTGACATCCGGGTCCTCTCGCGCGCCGAACTCATGGTGGACGGCACCGAACTCGAGCTGATCCGCGCTGTGCGCGACGGCTCCGCCCGCAGCCGGTTCGTGACCCTGGCGAGATCGCTCGGTGACCCTGGACCCGACCCCACCGTCCGCGTCGAGCGGCATCGTGAGACCACTGTGGACGGTCTGGTGGAGGAGATCCACATCGTGTCCACCGCGCGGACGCCCGTGCACACCGACGTTCGGCTGGCACTGGCCGCCGATCTGGTGGAGATGGCGCTGTTCAAGGCGGGCGGCAGTGAAGCCGCGGTTCCGTTCACCCGTACGGCGGATGGCACCGGTCTGACCTGGGGTCGGGACGGCACCACGGCGATCGCGACCGGCGACGGAGCGGAACTGGTGGCCACCTCGGACGGCGGCAGGCTGGACTGGCGGATCGAACTGCCCCCGCGCGGCAGCACCGTGCTGCGCTGGCGGCTGCGCGTCACCGACCCGGCAGCCGTGGTCACCGCACCGAGCAGCGCCGTCGAGTGGTGCCGGCCAGAAGTGACGGCGGACGATCCCCGACTGGCCCAACTGCTGCGCCAGTCCCTCGACGATCTGGCAACCCTGCGGCTGGTCACCGCCGACCAGCCCGACCAGCCGTTCCTGGCCGCAGGCGCGCCGTGGTTCTTCACCCTGTTCGGCAGGGACAGCCTGTGGGCCGCGCGCCTGCTGCTGCCGCTGGGCACCGACCTGGCCGGCTCGACGCTGCGCGCGCTGGCCGGCCGGCAGGGCAAGACCACCGACCCGGAAACGGCGGAAGCGCCGGGCAAGATCATGCATGAGTTGCGGCGCAACAGTTTCATCGATCCGGCCACCGGCTTCTCGCTGCCTGCCGCGTACTACGGCACGATCGACGCGACACCGTTGTGGGTGTGCCTGCTGCACGACGCGTGGCGCTGGGGCATGCCCGCCGAGGACGTGGAAGACCTGCTGCCACAGGCGGAAGCCGCGCTCGGCTGGCTGGCGTCGGACGCCGACCCGGACGGCGACGGCTTCGTGGAGTACCTGGACGAGAACGGCAGGGGCCTGGCCAACCAGGGCTGGAAGGACTCCGGCGACTCGATCCGGTTCCGCGACGGCTCGCTGGCCACACCACCGATCGCGCTGTGCGAGGTGCAGGGCTACGCCCACGAGGCGGCCGTCAAGGGTGCCGCGCTGCTCACCGCGTTCGGCCGGTCCGGCGGTGACCGCTGGCTGTCCTACGCGCACGACCTGGCGGAACGGTTCCGCGCGAAGTTCTGGGTCGCCGACGAACTCGGCCCGTACCCGGCCATCGCGTTGGACGGCGACAAGCGCCCTGTCGACTCGCTGACCAGCAACATCGGTCACCTGATCGGCAGCGGCATGCTGAACGGCGAGGAGATCGAGACGATCGCGGCCCGGTTGGTGGCGCCGGACATGTCCTCGGGCTTCGGGCTGCGCACCATGTCCACCACCGCAGGCGGGTACTCGCCGCTCTCATACCACTGCGGCTCCGTGTGGCCGCACGACACGGTGATCGTGGCGCAGGCGCTGAGCGAGGCCGGTCAGCCGGAAGCGGCGGCGGAACTGGTCAGAGGTCTGTTGCGGGCAGCGCCCGCGTTCGGCTTCCGGCTGCCCGAACTGTTCGGCGGCGACGCGCACACCGACCTGCCGCTGCCGACGCCCTACCCGGCGGCGTGTCATCCGCAGGCGTGGGCGGCGGCCGCCGGGGTCGGCATCCTGCGGGTGCTCACCGGGCTGTCGCCGGACGTGCCCAACCGCACGTTGCGGGTGTCCCCACCGGCAGGTGGTCCGGTCGGCGCGTTGTCGGTGAGCGGCCTGCGGCTGGGCACCGGAACGCTCGACCTGGCCGTGGACGCGGCCGGTCACCCGGTGTCGGTGCGCGCACCGATGGGCATCACGGTCACCGGCCGACGTCCTTAACCAGCACGTTAAGGTGTGCGCGTGACTTTCACGCTGTTGCCCGCGGTCGATGTGGCGGAGGGCAAAGCCGTCCGGTTGGTACAGGGCGCGTCCGGTTCGGAGACCGACTACGGCGACCCGCTGGACGCCGCGATGGCCTGGCAGGCCGGCGGTGCCGAGTGGGTGCACCTGGTCGACCTGGACGCCGCGTTCGGCCGGGGCAGCAACCATGAGTTGCTGGCCGGTGTGGTCGGCAAGCTGGACGTCAAGGTGGAACTGTCCGGCGGCATCAGGGACGACGAGTCGCTGGCCGCCGCGCTGGCCACCGGCTGTACCAGGGTCAACCTGGGCACGGCCGCGCTGGAGAACCCGGCCTGGTGCTCACGGGTGATCGCCGAGCACGGCGAGCAGATCGCGATCGGCCTGGACGTCCGGATCACCGACGAGGGCCACCGGTTGGCCGCGCGCGGCTGGACCAAGGACGGCGGCGACCTGTGGTCGGTGCTGGAGCGCCTGGACGCCGATGGCTGCCCCCGCTACGTCGTGACCGACGTGAGCAGGGACGGCACGCTGACCGGACCCAACCTGCGGCTGCTGCGCGACGTGTGCGCGCGGACCGACGCGCAGGTCATCGCGTCCGGCGGAGTGTCCAGTGTGGACGATCTGCGGCAGCTGGCCACCCTTTCGGCGGACGGTGTCGAGGGTGCCATCGTCGGCAAGGCCCTCTATGCCGGCGCTTTCACTCTCCCGGAAGCCCTTGCGGCGGTGCGCTGAGCGTTACCGTTGGCCCTATGCGAGTCACTGTGCTGGGCATGGGAAACATGGGCCGGGCGTTTGCGTCACGAGCGTTGGACCGCGGCCATCATGTGACGGTGTGGAACCGGACCGCCGGCAAGGCAGGGGCTCTGGTCGCCAGGGGCGCCACCGAGATCTCGTCGGTCTCCGACGCCGTGGCCCGCGCCGACGCGACGCTCGTGGTGGTCGCCGACGACGACGCGGTGCTCGACCTGTGCGTCGGCATCGACGGTGCGATGGCGTCGGTCGCCAACGGTGCCGTACTGGCCAACATCAGCACCGTGTCGCCGGAAACCGCCCGTGAACTCGCCGCCGCCGGTCCGGCCGACGCGGTGCTCGACGCGCCGGTGCTCGGTGGGCCCGCTCAGGTCGCCACCGGAGGCGGCCGGTTCCTGATCGGCGGACCCATCGAGGCCGTGCACCGGTTGGACGCGCTGTGGTCCGATCTCGGCTCCGGTTACGTGCACTGCGGGCCGTCCGGCAGCGGAGCCGTGATGAAGCTGCTGTCCAACCTGCAACTGGTCATCGGCGTGACCGCACTCGCCGAGGCGGTGGCCACGGCTCGCATGCAGGGCATCGACGACAACCTGCTGCGCACCGTCTTCGGCAACAGCCCGGTGCTCAGCCCGGCGTCGAGGCAGCGACTGGACTCGGTGCTGCGTCCCGACCATCTCGGCTGGTTCTCACCGGAACTGGCCCGCAAGGACGTGCGACTGGCCGTCGCGCTGGCCGAGCAGCGGGGGGTTCCGGTGCGGCTCGGACCAGCGACGGAAAACCTGTTGACGACGGTGATAGAGGGCGGCCAGTGGCAGGACTTCGCAGCCGTCCTGGAGGCGTTCCGACCTAGCTCAGCGTGATCGCGATCGCGCCGGGCAGCCCTGCCCTGCGGCGCAGCCTGCCGCCCAGCACGGTGATCCGGCCGAGCAGCCCGTACTTCTTCATGATCAGGCTCAACGTCCGGCGCACACCCGCGTCGTCCAGCACGCGGGCATGCCCCGGCACATCGTCCCCCTTGGGCTTGCCGCGCACGTCGCACGGCCCGACCCGCACCGCGCCGTCCCTGCGGATGCGCTTGACCTTCCCGGCGTCCGGCGCGGTGTACACGACCAGTTCGTCGCCGTCCCGCGCCACCCACACCGGGGTCGGCACAGCGCGCCCGTCCTTGCGGAACGTGGTGAGCAGGACGTACTTCGCCTCGGCGAGCCGATCCAGGTCTGCTGACATCACCAGATGATCGCAGCAGCTACCGGCTGACGGCCAGTTCACGAGCCGTCCGGTGGGCGTTCTCCAGCGACTCGGCCGCCAGGTCCTTGAACTGGGCCATCGCCGGGACGACACCGGCCAGCGTGAGCTCCGCGTTGACGAACGTCAGGTTGGCGTCCAGCCCGACCGAGCTGAGCGCGGCCCGCAGGTAGCGCTCCTGGAACTCGAAGCTCTCCCGTGGCATGCCCGGTCCGTAGGCGCCACCGCGCGACGCCGTGACCACGACGTGCTTGCCGGACAGCGGACCGGTCCCGGTCTCCGGGTTCACCATCGTCCTCGGGGTGATGATCCGGTCCAGCCAGGCCTTCACGGTGGACGGGATCGAGAAGTTGTACATCGGCAGGCCGATCAGCACGGTGTCGGCCGAGGTCAGCTCGGCGATCAGCTCGCTGCTGATCGCCCAGCCCGCCCGCTGCTCGTCGGTGTGCTCCTCGTCCGGCACCGCGCCCGCGGTGTGGCTGGCGTGGTCCAGGTGTGGCACCGGGTTGGCGGCGAGATCGCGGTACACGTAGGTGCCGTCCGGGTGTGCGGCCCGCCAGGCCTGCGCGAATGCCCCGCTCAGCTCCCTGGACACCGAACCCGACCTGCGCATGCTCGCGTCGATGTGCAGCAGTTGTGACATCCGAGTCCCACACCTTCCGTCTTGCGTAAGAACATCTTGTCTCGGAACATACGCTCGTAATATCTTCCGATTCAAGACGATCTGGTGTGAGAGAGGTCATCGACTAAGCTGGAGGTGTGGAGGACGAGTGCCGGGCAGCGGCGTCCGTGTGCAGTGAGCTGGACGTCAGCTGGCTGCTGCACCGTGCTGCCCAGCGGCTGGCCGACGCCGTGCAGGCCGAGGCCGCCCGGCACGGGATCGGCATGCGTGCCCAGCTCATCCTGAGCGCGCTGGCCCAGGGTCCCGACCGCACCCAACTCGCGCTCGGCGCCTACCTCGCCGTCGACAAGACCACCCTCACCACCGAGCTGGACCGGCTGGAGGGCTGCGGCCTGATCCAGCGCAGGCCCGACCCGAGGGACCGCAGGGTGCGCATCCCCGAGATCACAGAAGAGGGTAGGCGTCGGCAGGCCGAGGCCGCCGAGTCGATCAAGGGCATCACCGACCGGGAGCTGGCCGTGCTGTCCGCCGACGAGCGCAAGATCCTCGAG
>DASXYT010000397.1:0-18710 GCA_036502345.1 Pseudonocardiaceae bacterium
TTAGGCCTTTGGCGCGCCAAAGGCCCGGCTGACCGGCGGTACGGAAACCCGGGGGTACGATCCCGCCGATGAGTCTCCCAGGTCGTTCCGTCAACGGTGCTCGGGAACTCGCGCCCGACCAGCATCCTGTCGGGCTCGTGGCCGGCACGGTGGCGGCCAGCCCGCTGACGTTCTCGGTCGCGGTGTCGCCCGACCAGTTCCTCCAACTCGACGACGTCGTCGTGACGCGGCGGCCGCTGCCGGACGGCAGGTCGATCGCCATCGCGGGTGTCGTGACCGACGTCGAGGCAGCGCACGAGGGCGCCAGGTTCCCCTCCGACGTGTTCCTGATCGACCAGGGCGCGCTGCCCGCCGAGGTCAGCGAGGTCGCCGAGGTGACCGTGACCAGGGTCGAGCCGGAGGTCTACGTGCCGCCCCGGCCGGGCACCAGGGTGGACAGGGCGACCGGCGCCGAGCGGGACAGCGCACTGTACTTCGACACGATGGCCGACGCCAAGGTGCCGGTCGGACTCGGCCGGGACGGCCAGCCGGTGTTCCTGAACTTCGAGTTCGTGGACGGCACCCGTGGCGGCCACGTGTCCATCTCGGGCGTGTCCGGCATCGCGACGAAGACGTCGTTCGCCACCTTCCTGCTGCACTCGATCTTCCACTCCGGCGTGCTGCACGGCGAGGCGCACAACACCAAGGCGTTGATCTTCAGCGTCAAGGGTGAGGACCTGCTGTTCCTGGACTACGCCAACAGCAGGCTCACCGAGGAACAGCGGGCCAAGTATGCCCAACTCGGCCTGCCGGCCACGGCGTTCGGCAACGTCCAGGTGTTCGCGCCACCCCGGCCCGGCGACCTGAGCGGCACGCCGGACGTGCGGGCGCGGGACAAGGCGGTCAGCCCGTTCTACTGGACGCTGTGGGAGTTCTGCGAGCAGGAACTGCTCACCTTCGTGTTCGCCGACGGCGAGGACGAGCGCAGCCAGTACACGATGCTGATCGGCCAGGTCGCGGCCCGGCTCAAACGCGACGCGGTGAAGGCCGGTGACGACGGTGCCGTGACCATCGCCAACGTCGCCGCGGCCAACGGTGGCCCATTGCGCACGTTCGACCAGTTGGTCGGCCTGATCGAGGACGAACTGGGCGAGGATGACACCCGCAGGGACTGGGTGGCCGGCAGCACGTCCACCGGCAGCGTGAACGCGTTCCTGCGTCGACTGCGCTCCGCGGTCCGCCCGCTGTCCGCGCTGGTCAGGGGCGATCTGCGGCACCGCGCCGACCACTCGCTGACCACGTCCAAGGCCCAGGTCACGGTGATCGACCTGCACAACCTGCCGGACCGGGCGCAGCGGTTCGTCGTCGGTGTGTCGCTGCGCCAGGAGTTCCGCCGCAAGGAGTCGCAGGGCACCGCGCGGCCGCTGATGTTCGTCGTGCTGGACGAGTTGAACAAGTACGCGCCACGGGAGGGCGACAGCCCGATCAAGCAGATCCTGCTGGACGTCGCCGAACGTGGCCGCTCGCTCGGCGTGATCCTGATCGGCGCCCAGCAGACCGCCAGTGAGGTGGAACGGCGGATCGTGGCGAACTGCTCGATCCGGGTGGCCGGCCGGCTGGACTCCGCCGAGGCCGCCCGACCCGAGTACGGCTTCCTACCGCCCGCCCAGCGGCAGCGTGCCACGCTGGCCAAGCCGGGCACGATGTTCGTCGCCCAGCCGGACATCCCGGTGCCGCTGTCCATCGAGTTCCCGTTCCCCGCGTGGGCCACCCGGCCCGGCGAGAAGGGCGTGTGGCACGGCGTGGACACCGGCCCCGCTGTGCCGGACGACCCGTTCGCCACCATTCCCGACGACGATCCGCCCCCGTTCTGAGGCTTGTGCCATGAAGATCCTGCACACCGCCGACTGGCATGTCGGCAAGGTGCTGAAGAACCAGCCGAGGTTCGACGAGCACCGTGCCGTGCTCCGTGACCTGGTCCGCGTCGCGAACGCCGAGGACGTCGATCTCGTCGTGGTCGCGGGCGACCTTTTCGAGACGACGACACCCACCCCGCAGGCGCAGAGCCTGGTGATGCAGACGTTGCTCGCGCTGCGCGCCGACGGCAGGCACGTTGTCGTGCTGGCCGGCAACCACGACAACCAGCGGCTGATCGGCGAGGTGTACCGGCCGGTGCTCGGCGAACTGGGTGTGCACGTCGTCGGGCACCCGAGGCGACCGGACGCCGGCGGCACGCTCACCCTGACCACGCGGTCCGGCGAGGTCGCCAAGGTCGCGGTGCTGCCGTTCGTGTCCTACCGGTTCGCCGTCCGGGCCGCCGAGGTGATCCTCAACGAGTCCGCGGAGCACTCCATGGACTACGCGCGCTGGATCGGCCGCTTCGTCAACGCGCTGTCGGCCGGCTTCACCGAGGACACGGTGAACATCCTGACCACGCACGCCACCCTGCTCGGCGGCAGGCGCGGCGGCGGTGAGCGGGAGGTGCAGACGCTGCTCGGCTACGAACTGCCGGCCACGCTGTTCCCGTCGTCGGCGCACTACGCGGCACTCGGCCATCTGCACCGCTACCAGCAGATCGACGGGCCGTGCCCGATCGCGTACTCCGGTTCGCCGATCTCGCTGGACTTCGGCGAGGAGGCCAACGAGTCGGTGGCGCTGCTCGTGCACGCCACGCCGGACAGCAGAGCGAACGTGCGGCCGGTGCCGGTGCAGGGCGGCCGCCAACTGCGCACGCTGCGCGGCACGCTGGACCAGGTCGTGGCCGAGGGCGCCGACGCCGGCGACGCGTTCCTGCGGGTGATCCTGGCCCAGCAGGCCAGTGCCGGCCTCGCCGACCGCGTGCGGGAAGCGCTGCCCAATGTGCTCGACGTGCAGATCGACGAGCAGTTCCGGCCACAGCCGAAGAACCGGTCCGGTGACCGGCCGAGCAGGCTGGACCGCTCGCCGACGGACCTGTTCGCCGACTTCCTGACCGAGCAGAACGTGGCCGACACCAGGATCGCCGGGCTGTTCGCCGAGTTGCTGGACGACGTCACCGGAGGTCATGACTGATGCGTCCGCTACGGCTCATGCTCGACGGTTTCGGCAGCTACCGTGAGTACACCGAGATCGATCTGTCCGATGTGGACTTCTTCGTGCTGACCGGCCCGACCGGATCCGGCAAGAGCACGATCATCGACGCGCTGTGCTTCGCGCTGTACGGCACGGTGCCCCGCTGGGGCAAGGGCAACGTGATCCGCAACGCCCTGGCGCCGTCCACAGCGGAGTGTCGCGTGTGCCTGGTGTTCGAGGCGGCGGGGGCACGCTATGCGGCGGCCCGGCAGTTGCGCAGGGATGCCCGTGGCCAGGTGCACACGAAAGAGGCGCGGCTGGACCGCCTGGACGGCTCGGTGCCGACGGACGCCGAGCTGATCAAGGTGCTGGAGGCCGTTGTCGAGTCGGTCGCCGAGGGGCCGGACGACGTCGCGGCGGGCGTCACCGAACTGCTCGGCATCGGCTATGAGCACTTCACCCAGTGCGTGCTGCTGCCGCAGGGCCGGTTCGCCGAGTTCCTGCAGGCCAAACCGGCCGAACGGCAGGACCTGCTGATCGAACTGCTGGCCTACGGGGTCTACGAGCAGGTCGGGCAGCGGGCCCGCGAGCGCGGCCGGGATGCCACCGCCCGGCTGACCGCCGCCGAGGGTCGGCTCGCCGAGACACCCGAGGTGGCCGACGACGAGATCAAGGCCGCCGAACAACGGGTCACCGACCTGGCTGCCCTGGTCGAGCCGGTGGACGACGCTGTCACGCAGATGCAGGCGCTGCGCGAACAGTGGACCGACGCCAACCGCGATGCCAGGCAGGCCCGCGAACAGCTCGCCGCCCTGGCCGAACTGAGCATGCCGGCTGGCGTGACGGAACTGGCCGAACGGCTGGCCACCGCCGACGCGCTGATCGCCGAGCAGGACAGGCAGCGGGTACGGGCCGAGGCCGCCGAGACCGAAGCGGAGCAGGACTGCGCTGGCCGGCCGGAGCTTGCCGTGCTGACCGGTTGGCGGGACAGTCACGCCAGGGCCGCAGAGTCGGGCGCCGAACTGGAGTCGTTTCGCACCACCAGGACCGAGGCCGACGCGGCGGAGAAGGCGCTCGTGGCAGCGGTCGGCGATGCCGAACTCGCGCTGGCCGACGCCGAGGAGCGCGCCAGGCGGATCGACCTGGAACACCGGGCTGCCGCGCTGGCCGCCGACCTGCACGAGGGCGAGCCGTGCCCGGTGTGTCGGCAGACGGTCGGCACGCTGCCGCACCACGACGTGTCAGCCGACGTGGACGGTGCCAGGGCAGCCGTGGACACCGCCCGTAAGGCTCTGGCCGTAGCGGGCAAGCAGCAGGCGGCCGGGGTGAAGCGCGCGGCGACCGCGCGGGCCGCTGTGGCGGCCGCCGAGCAGCAGTCGGCGAAGCTGACCGCCCAACTGACCGACGCGCCACCGGCCGCCGAACTCGCGGCGGCCATCGCGGAGCGGCAGGCGGCCGACGCGGCACTCGCGAAGGCCAGGTCGGCGGTGCGCGCGGCACGGACCGGCGTGGACAAGGCGACAGCCGACCGGGCCGCCCTCGCGCAGACCGAACAACGGGCCTGGTCCGAGCTGCGGGCCAGCCGCGACCGCTTCGTGGCGCTGCGGGCACCGGCCGTGGAGGGTGACCTCGCGTCGGCGTGGCGGCTGCTGGTCGACTGGGCAGCCGAACAGCGCACGCTGCTCGGTGCCCGCGCGAACGAACTGGACGCGGCAGAGATCGACCTGCGGGACCGGGGCAGGGCGGCGGCCACCGCGCTGACCCTGCTGCTGAACGAACACGGCATCGACGTCAGCGCAGGCGCCGCCCGCGCGCCGGTCGAGTTGGCGACCCACCGGGAACGCGCCGACCGCGACCACACGGACCTGCTGGCCCGGCGGAAGGCCGCTGCCGAACTCGTCGCCGAGGTGGACCGGCACCGCAAGGACAAGGAGGTCGCCGACATGCTCGGCCAACTCCTGCGGTCCAACCAGTTCGAGGCGTGGCTGTGCACCGAGGCGCTGGACTCGCTGGTGCTGGAGGCCTCCCAGACGCTGATGCAGCTCTCCGCCGGCCAGTACGAGCTGCACCGGGGCGACAAGAACGACCTCGTGGTCATCGACCACAACGACGCTGGCACGTACCGCCCGGTGAACACGCTGTCCGGCGGCGAGACGTTCCAGGCTTCGCTGGCGCTCGCGTTGGCACTGTCCCGTCAGGTCGTCGGGCTGTCCGGTGGCAAGCGGGACCTCAACTCGATGTTCCTGGACGAGGGTTTCGGCACCCTGGACGAGACCACTCTGGACACGGTCGCCGCGACACTGGAACGGCTCGCCCAGGAAACCGACCGGATGGTGGGCATCGTGACGCACGTGCCGGCGCTGGCCGAGCGGGTGCCGGTGCAGTTCGCGGTGGTTCGCCATGGCGCGTCGTCCAGCGTCAGCAGGGTCGTCGTGTGATGGTGGGCCCGTGACCGCGTTACTGACGCCGACCGCGTACACGATCGACCCGTGGGACCCCAGCTACGGGGTCGCCGTCGGCGAGGAGTTGGACGGCCGGGAGTCGACCGCCGCCGTCGACGCCTACGTCGAGGTGCCGGAGAGCCAGTGGCGCCCGATCACGCCGGACAAGACCGTGACGCTGCCGTCCTCGGTGCTGTTCCTGGACGGCGTGCGGCGGATCGACGCCCACCTCTGGGTGCACGGCGTCGGGCAGCAGCCCGAACCCGGTCTGGTCGCGTCGCTGGCCGCGGGCCTGGTGTGTTGTGACGGCACCGCCCAGGTGGTCGACGTCAAGATCGACCGCAGCCTGTACTCAGCGGTCGAGACGGCGACCGACCTGGCCACCTCGCACGCGAAGTACATAGCGCGGCTCACCAAGCCCGGACCGAACGGCCTGATGGCCGGTGTTCAGCGACGGCTGGCCGAACTGGAGGCCGAGCTGTCCGCCGAATGGCGCGAGCGGGGCGTCGAGAACGACCTGCTGGTCGTGGACGGTCCCGTGCACCAGGGTGTCCAGCTGCCACGGACGGTCGGCTACGTGAAGACGCACCGCAAGCCCTACCTGGACGCGCAGCGGACCGAGATCGTCGCGTCCCTGTCGGCCGGGCAGCGCAGCCCGGTGTTCGCCATGGGCACCGAGTACCGGAAGCACTCCTGGTACCTGCGGCTGCCCGGCGCCGCCGACACGCCGTGGTCGGCGATCGTGCGGCTGGAGTGCTCGCCCGGCCTGCCGATCGAGGATGTCGTCACGTTGGCCGACGTCACGTCGACCGTGCTGCCGACGTTGGCCAGCACCCCGCACAAGGACCCGCGCGCACCGCAGAACCTGGTGCCGATCGGCGGCCTTGAGCGCCAGTTGCGGCACCGGCTCGGCGACTCGGCGTTGCTGTACCGGTCGTTGCGCTCCGCATCCCGCCGTTCGAGGTGACTGCGCGGTCGCTGACCTTCCGTTGCCCACGGGCCGCCGGATAGCGTGCCGGTGTGGTGTCGACAGGACAGGTCATCGGCCTGGGTCTCGCCTGCGCGGTGATCATCATCGTGCCGGGTCCCAGCGTGTTGTTCATCATCGGGCGGGCGCTCAGCTACGGCAGGCGGACCGCCCTGTTCAGCATCGTCGGCAACAGCGTCGGCAGTTCTCTGGCTGCCGTGTGCGTGTCGATCGGGCTCGGACCGTTCCTGCAGCGGTCCGACCTGCTGTTCCAGACGATCAAGCTGCTCGGTGCCGCGTACCTGGTGTGGCTCGGTGTGCAGGCCTGGCGGCGCGGTGGCCACGTGCCTGATCCGGACGACACGCCGCCGCCGATCCGGTCGTCCTGGCTGGCCGGCACACCGAGGCGGCTGGCGGCGCTGGGCCGAATCGGCGGGGTGTCCATGATCGGGCTCGGTGTGTCGGTGGCCGTGACGGGTCGTCATGCCTGACGACGTCGTGGTGATCGGTGCCGGTGTCAGCGGGTTGACCACCGCGATCTGCCTGGTCGACGCCGGCCTGCGGGTGCGGATCGTGACCGAGAAGCAGCCGCTGGACACGACGTCCGCTGTGGCGGGTGCCATGTGGGGCAAGGGACCGGGCACGTCCGAACCGGCCGAACGGATCACGGCGTGGAGCGCGGTCACGTTCACCGAGTTCGCCGGGCTCGCCGAGGATCCGGCCACCGGTGTCCGGTTCGCCAGGGGCATCGAGGCCACCCGCGAACCCGTGGCGCCGCCGGTGGCCGACCAGGCCAGGTCCGTGGTGCGCTGCACGCCGGACGAACTGCCCGCCGGCTTCCGCGCAGGCCACCGGCTCACCGTGCCGCTGGTGGACATGCCGACCTACCTGGCCTATCTGCTGCAGCGGTTCACGTCCGCCGGTGGCGTCGTGGCGCCTGGCGTGGTGCGGACCCGCGCCGACCTGGCCGGTGCTGCGCCGGTGGTGGTCAACTGTGCCGGTGTGGCGGCACGGGACCTGGTGCCGGACCGGACGGTGGCACCGGTACGTGGCCAGCACGTCGTCGTGGCCAATCCAGGGCTGGACGACTTCTTCGTCGAGGAGACCGACGGGTCGTCCTGGGTGAGCTACTTCCCGCACGGCGACAAAGTGGTGCTCGGCGGCATCGCGGGGGAGGGGGACTGGAACCTGACCCCCGATCCGGCCACTGCGGCGGACATCATCCGCTGGTGCGCTGCCGTGGAGCCGAGATTGGCGGGCGCGCCGGTCCTCGCGCACCTGGTCGGGCTGCGTCCGACCCGACCGGCGGTCCGGGTCGCCGAGGAACAGGTGAACGGAACGCGCTGGGTGCACAACTATGGCCACGGCGGAATGGGTGTCACCCTCTCGTGGGGTTGTGCCAGAGAGGTGGAGCGCCTGTTGTGTGGCACCGATCCGGATAGTGGCAGCTAGTTCCCTTGGCGGTACGCGCAGTCATCATCTACCTCTTACCCTGAAATGTGGTCCACGCCCATTTCTCAGGGAGTTGATGTGACCGGCCGCAACAGAGCACACGTGGTGGAGGTCGAGCCGTCCGGCATTTGCTGGATCAAGAGCTCGGCGTCCAGCGGAGCTGAGTCGAACTGCGTTCAGATCGCTTCGGTCGGCAATGTCATCCTGGTGCGGAATTCCAGAGACCGCTCTGGCCCTCGACTGGCCATACCTGTTCGAAGCTGGGCTGCCTTCCTCGCCCACTGATTCGATCCACACGATCGGGTGGATCTTTCTCGCCCATTGCGCGGGCGCCACATGGCAGGATGGCGCGCGCCGTTTGCCACATTTCATGTGACGGACAGCACTGTGCTTGCTATCATGTTGCTATGTGGCAGATTGCGAGATCTGACCACGCTGAGGAGGATCTATGCCCGCGGGTGACAACCCGACCAGCCAACTCCGCAAGCTGAGGACGGAGCTGCGCCAGCAGCGCGATGCCCTCGGCCTGACCCAGCGGGAGGTGGCTGAGGCGCTCGACTGGTCTCCCTCGAAACTGATCCGGATCGAACACGGTCCGGTCGGCATTTCGGTCACGGACGTCAGGGCGCTGCTCCAGCACTACCAGGTCACCGATCAACAGCGGGTGGAAGTGCTGGTGGAGATGGCCCGGGCCAGCAAGAAACCAGCGTGGTGGCACAAATACCGTGGTGTCAGCTCGGCCAAGTTTCTCACGTTCCTCGGGCTCGAGTCGTCATCGGTCCGGATCAGGCAGTACCAGGGCCTGGTGATTCCCGGCCTGCTGCAACATCCCGATTACATCAAGACGATCCTGACATCCACCGACGCCACCCCCGAGACGATCGATCGGGCGGTCGAAATCCGGATGACCAGGCAAAAACTGCTGGAGCCGGGCGGCCCGGAGTCGTTCTTCGTCATCGACGAGGCGGTGCTGCACCGGACGATGGGCACGCCGGAGATCATGCGTACGCAGTTGCGGCGGCTCATCGAACTGCAAGAGCGGCCGAACGTCAGCATTCAGGTGGTGCCGTTCACGGTCGGTGTGCACAAGGGGATGAAGGGCTCGTTCGCCATCTTCGAACTCTCCGATGAGCAGAGCGACTACGCCCTGCTGTTGGAACAACCGTACGAGGATCGCCTGATCGAGCAGACATCGGACGAGACCATGGAGTACGTCCAGATCTTCCAGGAACTGGAGAAGATCGCGCTGTCGCCTGACGACACGGTCGCGCTCATCGAGCGGATCATCGCGGCCATGGGAGGCGCGTCATGAGCTGAGGAAAGCGTGGGCGGCTCCTGTGCCAGCAGGAGCCGCCACTCACAGCAGGTCATCCGAATCTCGGCTGGTTGGCAGGGAGTCGGTGCCACAGTCAACGTTACCGGTGCCGGCAACCCACCTCGATGTCCGTTCTTGCTCGAGTCATGGGGTGGTGGTCATGAATGACGACGGTAATCGGGACGGCCCGGTAGCGGGCTCGTTGTTCGCATACCTGGACCAGGAATTGCGTGATTTCCTGGTCCACAATGGTATTTCGCGCTCGTTCACGACAGGCGAGGTCCTACTGCGGTACGGCGATCCGACCGATCATGTTCTACTGCTGGTGCACGGCTGGGTGCGGGTGTCGGTGTCGGCCCGCGACGGCCAGGAGATCCTGTGCGGCCTACGCGGTCCGGGCGACGTGCTCGGTGATCTGGCCGCGATGCACGGCTGGCCGCGCACGGCCACGGTCAGCGCGCTGGAGGACGTCCGGGTCGTGCAACTGACCAGTACCCGCTTCGTGGCGAGCCTGCATGAGCGACCCGGCATCGCGGTCGCCATGGTGAAGCAGATGGCGGCCCGGCTGCGCGAGGCCGAAGCTGCCCGCGTCGACTTCGCGACGCTCGGCGTCGACCAGCGGGTCGCCGCCTATCTGCGCCGCCTCGCCGATCAGCACGGGATACCTGGGCGAGACGGGGTGGTCATCAGGATGCCGGTGACGCAGCAGGACATCGCGAACCGGGTGGGCGCGTCGCGGCGGGCGGTCGCCAGGTCGATGGCCCTGCTGCGGGAGCGGCGGATCGTGTGCACCGCGCGGCGCAGGATCGTGCTGCGGCAGCCGGACGTGTTGGCGGCGTTCGCCAGGTGTGAGCCAGAAGGCACACAACGCGAGTGACAGGTGTCGTGGTAGTGCGGTTCACTACGGCTGATCCTTGATCGTGGCGGATCACTTTCGGTACGAGGAGGAGAACTCTCGTGAGGCAGATCTGGGACGGCCGGTCGCCGTCGTGCTCTGGCGGCGAGCCGTGAACGTGCTCAGCCCGAGCCCGCCGCACCACAGGACGATATTCGCGGTGGACATAGAAGGTTCAACCACACGGAACAACTCGGCGAAGGCCGACCTCCGTGGGGCGATGTACGAGTTGGTGGAGCAGAGCCTGTGCGCCAACGGGATCACCGAGGCCTACCGCGACCCGTTCGTCGACCGGGGTGACGGCATCCTCGCGCTGGTCCGACCGTTGGACGAGGTGCCGAAGACGCTGCTGCTGGCCAATGTCGTGCCGACGCTGGCCGGGCTGCTGGCCAGCCACGAACTGGAACACCCCGGTCAGCACCTGCGGCTGCGCGCGGTGCTGCACGCCGGTGAGGTGCACCAGGACATCCAGGGCAACTTCGGTGAGGCGTTGGACATCGCCTTCCGGCTGTTGGACGCACCACAGGTGAAGGACGCGTTCCGGCTGTCCGCCGCACCGCTGGTGCTGGTGGTGTCCGACCTGATCTACCGGTCGATCGTCCTGCAGGGCTACGAGGGCATCGACGAGCAGGGGTACACCCGGGTGGTCGAGGTGCTGGTCGGCCGGCTGCGCTACCGGGGCTGGGTGTGCCTGCCCGACCTGCCCGTGGTCGACGCGACGCCGCTGCCCCGGCAGGCGCCGGCGGGCCCGCGCCTGCTGCGTTCCGCGCGGCGGTTCGAGGAGCGCAAGCACGTCGTGTAGTCGTAGGGTGTTTCTGTGGCGACCTGGGAGGATGTCCGCCGAATCGCGCTCGCGCTGCCCGAGACGAGCGAAAATTCGTCTCGCGGCAGCGCGAGTTGGTCGGTCAGGGACAGGGGCTTCGTGTGGGAACGTCCGCTGGGCAAATCCGACATCAAAGCCCTCGGTGCCGACGCGCCGGACGGCCCCATTCTCGGCGCCAGGGTGGCGGACGTCGGCGTGAAGGCGGCCCTGATCGCCGACGACCCGGCCGTCTACTTCACCACGCCGCACTTCGACGGCTATCCGGCGATCCTCATTCTGCTGGACCGGATCGACGTGGCCGAACTCGACGAAATCATCACGGAAGCCTGGCTGACCCGTGCGCCCAAACGGCTGGCCAAGGAGTTCCGCCAGTGACCGTGGAGTTGTTCACCCAGGCCTACTTCGACAACGTGCACGACGTGATGGCGCGGTGCCGGGGCCGAGGAGCCCGTGTTCCGAGCCGCCATGCCCAACGGGCTGCCGGTGTGGGTGATCACTCGCCACCGGCCCGCCCGACCACACCCGGCTGCGCGGATTGCTGGCCCGCAGCTTCACGGCGCGGCGGATCGAGCTGCTCAGGCCGTTCGTACTGGACGTCGCCACCGAACTGTTGGACCGGCTGACCGGCCGGGTGGACCTGGTCGCCGACTATGCGCTGCCCCTGCCGTCCGTGGTGATCAGCGAACTGCTCGGCGTGCCGCCAGCGGATCGGACCGCGTTCCAGGGCCGGACGGCCGCGATGCTGGAGGGCGTTCCTGAGCGGTCGCTGCCGGCGTCCCGACAGCTCAGCGAGTACCTGACCGACCTGATCGCGGCGAAGTCCGCCGCCCCGGGCGACGACCTGCTGTCCGCGCTGACCGAGGCCAGCGAGGACGGGGACCGCTTGTCGGCGCAGGAGTTTGGTGGCCACGGCCATCCTGCTGCTGGTGGCCGGACACGAGACGACGTCCAACCTGATCGGCAACGGTATTCGTTTGCTGTTGAGCGATCCCGCGTCGGCCGGCCTCGATCTGCCCGCTGTGGTGGAGGAACTGCTCAGGGTGGACTCGCCGGTCATGGTCGCCGTTGGTTCGGCCAACCGCGACGAAACTCGTTTCGAGCGGCCGGCGGAGTTCGACGTGGAGCGGGGTGCGCGCGGCCATGTCGCGTTCGGGCACGGCCTGCACTACTGCCTGGGTGCGCCGTTGGCCCGGCTGGAGGGCGAGATCGCGCTCGGCGAGCTGGTGCGCAGGTTCCCGAAGGCCCGGCTTGCTGTGCCGCCAGCTGAGTTGCACCCGCCGCCGTGCGTCGATCATGAACGGCTGGGCCGAGTTGCCGGTGCTGTTGGGCTGATTGCTCGGTGGCCCGCCGCATCGGCACGATGCAATCCTGCCCGCTCCATCGTTGAACACTGCACGCGAGGGGGCGGGCCCAGCTGGCCCCGCCACCGAAGGACCCGAATGTCATTCGGGTCTGACCAGGGACATCACTGACTGCTGTCCGGAACATCGTTCGTTGGCCGAATTTGATACCGAACGCTGTTCGGATTTCTCTTTCCTTCCGTCGCCGGTGCTGCGAGGCTGGGGGCGCCTGGAAGGAGACATTGATGTCACGCGACAGGAACAGATGGCGGACCAGCGGCTGGCTGGCCGTTGGCGCCGTCGCCCTCGCCACCCTGCTGGCCGGTGCGACAACGTCGGGTGCCGGCGCCGCGCAGCAGCACGGCCGGCCGGCCGCCCACGCACCGGTCGTCAGCACGTCGGGCGGCGCCATCAAGGGCGTCGCGACGGCCACCACCGACAAGTTCCTCGGTGTCCCGTACGCAGCACCACCGGTCGGTGCGCTCCGGTGGCAGCCACCGCAGCCCGCCGCGCGCTGGCACGGCGTCCGCGACGCGACCCAGTTCGCACCGCACTGCGCCCAACCGGCAGGCCCGTTCGGTAAGGGCAGCACGTCCGAGGACTGCTTGTACCTCAACGTGTTCACGCCGGCGAAGCAGTCAGGTCGGCCTCTGCCCGTCATGGTGTGGATCCACGGCGGCGCGCTGGTGACCGGCGAGAGTGACGACTACGACCCGACCAACCTGGTCGGCGACGGCGCGATCGTCGTCACGATCAACTACCGCCTCGGCGCGCTCGGCTTCCTCGCCCACCCGGCGCTGACCGGTAAGGGTGGCGCGTCCGGCAACTACGGCCTGATGGACCAGCAGGCAGCGCTGCGCTGGGTTGCGCAGAACATCGGCCAGTTCGGTGGCGACAAGCACAACGTGAGCATCTTCGGCGAGTCGGCCGGTGGGCTCAGCGTGCTGTCGCAGGTGGTGTCCAAGGGCGGGCGCGGGCTGTTCGCCAAGGCCATCGTGGAGAGCGGCACCTACAACCTGACGCAGACGTCGCTGGGCGACGCCGAGACGTCCGGCGAGGCGTTCGCCACCAAGGCGGGTTGCGCCAGCCAGACCGCGGCGTGCCTGCGTGGCCTGCCGGTGTCGACCATCGTGGCCGACGAGGACCAGTCCGGGTACACGCCGGACCTGGACGGCCAGGTGCTCACCCAGTCGCTGAAGCCGGCGTTCGCCAGTGGCCAGTTCAACCGGGTGCCGATCATCAACGGCACCAACCACGACGAGTGGCGGCTGTTCGTGGCACTGGACACGCTGGAAGGCGCGCCGGTCACCGCGGCGAACTACCAGAGCATGATCTCGTCGACGCTGGGCGTGCCGGCGGCTCTGGCCGCGGTCATCGCGGCGCAGTACCCGTTGAGCGCGTTCCCCAGCCCACCGCTCGCTCTCGGCGCGGTCGGCACGGACGCGATCTTCGCGTGCAACGCGTTCACGGTCGACCAGTCGGTGTCCAAGTTCGTGCCGACGTACTCGTACGAGTTCAACGACGAGAACGCGCCGCAGGCCTTCCTGCCACCGGTCGGCTTCCCGTACGGCGCGGCACACGCCTCCGAGATCCCGTACGTGTTCAACACGGCGGCATCGCAGGTCGCGATCGGCTTCACTCCGGACCAGGTGAAACTGGCCGGGGCGATGCAGCGCTACTGGACGAATTTCGCGGCGCGGGGTTTCCCGTCGTCGTTCGGTACGCCGTTGTGGACGCGTTTCACCAACGGCAGCACGCGGACCCAGTCCTTCGTGCCGCCGACGCCCACCGTGGAGACCAATTTCTCCGCCGAGCACCACTGCTCTTTCTGGAACGCAGCGGGCTGAGTGTGTGACGTCAGCGCCCGGCAGCCACACCGGCTGCCGGGCGCTGACGCGTCTCGGGGCGCACATCCGCGGTGACTCCGCCTTGACTTTGCGCGGCAAAGTGAGCTAACTTTGTGGCACAAAGTCAGGATGTGGACATGATGAACACAGCAACCGTGTCGACCGGTTCGACACTTCGGAACATGAGCGCTACGCCCCGGGATCTGGCCGTCAACGGCCTCGTTCTCGGGTTCGCCGGGGCGATGTGGCTTGGCTGGGCGCAGGAAGGACCGCCGGCCGGCTGGTCGGTGCCGCTGTCGATCGGATCGGTGGTCGGCGTGCTGGTCGCGGTGCTCGCCGGCGTGCTGACCTGGCGCAGCCGGCACGGTGCCTCCGCGATGGCGGACGAACGTGGTCGCCGCACCTACTACCGGGTGGTGGGTGTCGAGGTCGCGGCGATCGCGGTCGGGGCCACCGCGCTGGGGATCAGCGGGCAGTCGGAGTACATCGCGGCGTGGATCTTGTTCGTCGTCGGCGTGCACTTCGTGCCGCTGGGCAGGCTGTTCCACATCGGGAGCCTGAAGGTGGTCGGTGTGCTGGCGGCCGTCGTGTCCGTCGTCGCCGTAGCGGCAGGTCTGTTGTGGACAGTGCTGCCGAGTGCGGTGGCCGGCGGTGTCGGCGGGTTGCTACTGGTCGTGTTCGGCGCCTGGTCACTCCTGCGGGTCGTGCGATGACCGAGCCGGACGACGAGGGGTTCGACACCCGCGCGGCTGCCGCGCTGATCCGGAGCACCACCGAGAACACCCGCCGCTCACTGGATGTCCGGGTCCCGCAGTTGTACGCAGGGTGGGGCGTCGCGTGGCTGGTCGGCCTCGGCGCGATGTGGCTGTCGGTGCGCAACCAGGTGCACTACAGCGGTCCGAGCGCCGCCTCCGCGATCCTGCTCGGCGTGCTGCTGGTCGCCGCCGTGATCCTCACGATCTACTCCATCATCCGCGCCACCAGGGGCATCCAGGGCCAGTCCGCGCGGCAGGGCACGATGTTCGGGTTCGCGTGGCCGATCGGCTTCGCCCTCTGCTACGCACTGGAGGGCGGCCTCGCCCACGCAGGCGCGAGCGGCGCGGTGCTCGGGCTGGTCGGCGCGGCCGGACCACTGCTGGTCACCAGCCTGATCTACCTGGTCGGGTCGGCGATCTGGCTGGACATGGCGATGTTCACGATGGGTGCCTGGCTGGCGGTGGTGGCCGCCGTCGGTGTCTGGACAGGGCCGGTCACCGTCCTGCTCGTGAATGCGGTCGCCGGTGGCGGCGGTTTCCTGGTGATGGCGGGCTATCTGTTGTGGCGCAGGCGGTGACGACCGGTGAACCGGAACTCGATCCGGTCATCCACGCTCCGTCGCGGCTACGGATCATGGCAGCCCTGGCGATCCTGTCCGATGGTGACAGCCTGTCCTTCACACGGCTGCAGAACCTGCTGGGGCTCACGCCGGGGAACCTGATCACCCACCTGCGCAAGCTGGACGAGGCCGGGTACGTCACGAGCGCCAAGTCACGCGGCGACGACGGCGTCCGGACCGCCGTCCACCTCACCCACACCGGGCGAGCGGCGTTCGAGCGGTATTCGGCCGTACTCCGACAACTGCTGGAGCCGGGCTCTAGATCGTGATGACGACCTTCCCGACCGCGTGGCCGTGCTCAGCCCTCTCGTGGGCGGCGGCCACGTTCTCGAACGGGAACTCGTCGCTGACGACGACCTTCAGCCCGCCGTCGTTCACCAGCCCGACGAGACCGTCCAGCCCGACCTGGTCCGGTTCGACCAGGATGCCGGTGGCCCTGATGCCGCGCTCTCTCGCGGCGGCCAGGGCCACCGCGCTGGTCGACGAGGGCACGGACACCAGCAGGCCACTGGGATGCACCACGTCCAGCGAGCGCTCTGCTGTCTCACCGCCCACCAGGTCCAGCACCACGTCCACGTCGTGCACGACGTCCTCGAACCGGGCGCTGCGGTAGTCGATGAGTTCGTCGACACCGAGGCCGGTCAGCGTCTCGTGGTTGGCCGCGCTGGCGGTGCCGATCACGTACGCGCCCAGTGCCTTCGCGATCTGCACCGCGAGGTGGCCGACGCCGCCGGACGCGGCGTGCACCAGCACCCGCTGACCCGCCGTGACGTGCGCGGTGTCCACCAGCGCCTGCCACGCTGTCAGCCCGGCGAGCGGCAGTGCCGCCGCCTCGGCCATCCGCAGGCCTGCGGGCTTGCGCACGAACTGGCGGGACGGAGCGGTGACGAACTCGGCGTGGGCGCTGGCCGGGCGCGGGAACCACGGCATCCCGAGCACCTCGTCGCCGACCGCGAACCGGGTCACCCCGCCACCGACGGCGTCCACCACACCCGCCACGTCCCAGCCGACGGTGAAGGGCAGGTCGCGCAGCGGGCCGTTGCCGGACCTGGTCTTGAAGTCGACCGGATTCACGCTGGTGGCGTGCACCCGCACCCTGATCTCGGTCGGGATCGGTTCCGGCAGCGGAGCCTCCTCGATGCGCAGCACGTCCGGTCCGCCGAACTCGTGTTGCCGGACAGCTCGCATGGTGGACCCCTCTCATCATCGGCCGCCTGATCAGAACGGCCCACGTAACCAGAACGGCACAGTACGCGGCGGGCGGCGCGGTCGCCGGATTCCGTCTCCGGTGATGAAACAGGCGGACAAACCGCTCATCTGGAACGGTCATGACGTGAAATTGGGCCAACTGCCATCGGTGAGATCGCCAGTCCCGGTTCCCATGCCGTAACAGGGACATGACAATGGATACATGGCGGCGGTACCCGGCCCACGAGTCACACCGGTACCCGACCCGAGCACGGTCGTGCGCGGTCGGAATCGGCTACTCAGTGCGGCCGAACGGCTACTCACCGAGGCCCGCAACCGTCGGGGCGGCGCGCTCGCCGTCCTCGGCGGCACAGGTATGGGCAAGACCACCGTGCTGCGTGCGATCTGCCGCAGCGCGACCGGCTGCCAGTTGCTGAAGACCACCGGTGTCGCGCCCGAGTCGGCCCTGCCGATGTCCGGCCTGCACCGCCTGCTGCAGCCGCTGTCCCGACGCGTTGCCGACCTCTCGGCGCCGCAGCGCGGTGTGCTGACCGACCTGCTCGGCCCGCGCACACCGCCGACAACGGCCGACTTCGCGCTCTGCTCCGCTGTGCACCGGCTGTTCGTGGAACTGTCCCGCGTCCGGCCGGTGCTCTGCGTCGTCGACGACGCGCACTGGCTGGACCCGGTGTCGTTGGCGGCACTCGCGTTCGTCGCCCGCAGGGTGTCCACCGAGCGGGTCGCGATGGTGTTCTCCGGCGAGTGCACGGGGGACAACGGCGCCGAGGGCGATCTGCTGGCCGGCATTCTGCGGGTACGGCTGGCCGCGCTCAGCGAGGACGCCAGCATGCAGGTGCTCAGCGACCGGATGGCCACCACCTGGCTGGCCCCCGACCTCGCCGCCGACGTCGTCGACCTGGCGTCCGGTAATCCGCTCGCACTGGTGGAACTGGCCGCCGCGCTGACCCCGGAACAGCTCGGCGGCGAGGCGGCGGCACCGGCGAGCCTGCCCAGGCACAGCAGACTCCGCCGTGACGTCGGCAGGCGGTTCGCCCAGCTGCCCGAGCAGGCGCGCCGGGTGATCCTGATGGCCGTCGTGGACGACCAACTGTCGGTGGACACCGTGCTGCGCGCCACCGAGGGGGCAGGCGCCGATCTGGTCGTGCTGGATGACGCGATCGCGTCCGGCCTCGTGGTGATGGACGAGGACACCGTGTCCGTGCCGACGAAGCTGACCCGCTCGATCCTGCACGCCGAGGCCTCGCTGGCCGAACGGCACGGCGCGCACCGGACGCTGGCCGCCCTGCTGGATGCGGAGCGGGACCGGCTGCGCAAGACGTGGCACCGGGCCGTGACGGACTCGGCGGCCAGGGAACAGCTGGCCAAGGAACTGTCCGACGGCGCTTCCGAGGCCAGGAAGACCGGCAACTACACTGAGTCGGCGACGGCGTTCGAGCGGGCGGCGTCGCTGGTCCGCCAGCCGGCGTCGCAGGCCACCTGGCTGCTCGACGCGGCACGCGACTCGTGGTTGTCCGGGGGCACCCGCAAGACCCGCGCGCTGCTGCGCAGGGCCGTGCCGCTGACCACCAAGGCAGGCCCGCGCGGTGTCGTCGACCTCATGCAGGGTGCTATCGCGCTGCGCGACGGCTCGCCCGCCGTGGCCAGTCAGAACCTCAGGATGGCGGCGGAACAACTGCTGAAGTGCGACCGGGAGACCGCGCTGACGGCGTTGGTCCTGGCGGGCGAGGCGAGCAACCTGGTCGGCGACTACGCGGGCTACACCGACACCGCGCGCCGGGTGGCCCAGTTGCGCACGCCGGACGAGACGCCGGCCGCCGAGATGTTGTTCGACCACTTCGTCGGTATGACAGCGACCTACGAGGCCAAGCACGACGAAGCCATCGGACCACTGCGCAACGTCGTGCGGCTGGCCGATTCGGTGGACGACGTGACCGCCCTGATCCTGGCCAGCCAGGCCGCGTACACGCTCGGCGACGTGAACAGGGCCTTCGAGCTGTCGATGCGCTCCGTCGGAGC
>DASXYT010000398.1:0-3469 GCA_036502345.1 Pseudonocardiaceae bacterium
AGCCGTTGGTGCGGCGCGTCGAGCTCGACCTGCGTCGTGCAGGTGCGGTAGCCGGGCAGGTACCCGGTGAACAGCCGGCAGGTGCTCAAGTCACGGCCGTCGACCATACGAACGATCATCCCCCATTCGAGTGACGCTCGCCTTCGGCAAACGACGCAACTTCACGAGGAGAACCGGGCTAACCGGACACGATGATCGGCCGCCGGGGGGCGGCGGGGTGGTGAGTGGCGGGTCGCACACGGACCGGCCGCTCACCACCCGACACACCAGCGCTCGCCGAAGCGCTGACCGATGACAGGACCTCGGATCGCACGGCGGGCGGCCCGCCAAACCTCGTCTCAGCCGATGACATGGATATCGGCCGCGGCCTCGGTGCGGTCCACCGCGAACCAGCCGCGCTCGAACCGCTGCCACGCGGCCAACTCGGCCCGGTAGCGCTCGCCGTCCCTGGCCACCGCCCTGGCCAGCCGGCGCTCCGGATCGGGCAGATCGACCCAGGTCAGCAGCGTGAGGCAGTCGCGGACCGAACACCGGCCGGCCGACATGCCCTCCACCACCAGCACGTCCGGCACCGGCACGTCGACCCACGCGCCGGGCCGGGGGGTGCCGCTCGACCAGTCCATCCGCTGGTAGGCGCCCGGCCTGCCCTCGCGCAGCGGTGTCAGCACGCAGGCCACCAGCCTCGGCCACCACGACACCGGATCGGCCCAGGTGGCGAAGTGGTCGGTCGGGACGTCGACGACCGTGGTGCCGGCCGCCCGCAGCGCAGCCACCAGGTCGGCCGCGATGGTCGTCTTGCCGGCGCCGGACGGTCCGTCCACGGCCAGCATCCGGACCGGGCCCAGCCTCGGCGGGCCGGCCAGCAGTTCGGTCAGGACGGTCAGAGCGTGCGCCGGCCGGTCAACGCCCTGCCCAGCGTCAACTCGTCGGCGAACTCCAGGTCGCCGCCCATCGGCAGGCCGGACGCCAGCCTTGTCACGGTCAGGCCGGGGAAGTCGCGCAGCATCCGCACCAGGTAGGTCGCGGTCGCCTCGCCCTCGGTGTTCGGGTCGGTGGCGATGATCAGCTCGCTGATCGATGCGCCGTTGTCGACCGTGCCCATCCGGGTGAGCAGTTCGCGGATCCGCAACTGGTCGGGCCCGATGCCGGACAACGGGTCCAGCGCGCCGCCGAGCACGTGGTAGCGGCCCTTGAACTCGCCGGTGCGCTCCACGGCGAGCACGTCCTTGGGCTCCTCGACGACACACACCATCGTCAGGTCACGCCGGGGATCGGCGCAGATCCGGCAGATGTTGTTCGCGGACACGTTGCCGCAGATCTCGCAGAAGACGACGCCCTCCTTCACCCGCTGGAGAGCGTCCTGCATCCGCGTGATGTCCGCCGGATCGGCCGCGAGCAGGTGGAAGGCGATGCGCTGGGCGCTCTTCGGCCCGACGCCGGGCAGCCGGCCGAGCTCGTCGATCAGGTCCTGGACCGGTCCCTCGTACACGGTGTGGCTGCCTAGAAGCCCGGCAGGCCGAGGTTGCCGAGGCCACCGAGGTCGCCACCGAGCCCACCGGCCAGCGGGCCCATCTTGCTGGCGGCCAGGCCCTGGGCCTTGTTGTTGGCGTCGCGCACCGCGGCCACGATCAGATCGGACAGCGTTTCGGTGTCGTCGGGGTCGACGACCTTCGGGTCGATGTCCAGGCTCTTCAGCTCACCGGCACCGGAGACCACAGCGGACACCAGGCCGCCACCTGCCGTGCCGGTCACCTCGGCCTCGGCCAGCTCCTGCTGTGCGGACATGAGCTGCTGCTGCATCTGCTGCGCCTGCTGCAGGATCGCCTGCATGTCGGGCATGCCACCGGGCTGCACCGCAGCTCCTCTCGTCGGTGACGCTGACTCGACGTGGATGTCAGCCGTCACTTGTCAGCCTAGCCTCGCCCGCGCTGCTAGCGTGCGTCCCGTGTTCGCGCGCCGCAGTCGAGAATTCTCCGTGCTCACGCTGGCCGTCGCCGCATTCGCGCTGGCCGGCTGTGAAAGCAGCACCACCGGTGCGGCGGCGCCGGTCAGCGAACTCGTCACGTCCACGATCGTGACGACAGCGCCCACCACCACGGTGCCGCCGACGACCACCACGACCCGGCCCACCACGACGACACCGAAGCCGACGACGACGACCAAGCAGGCGACGGCCCCAGCCGGCCCTGCCGGCCACGGCCAGGTGATCGTGCTGGACCCCGGCCACAACGGCGGCAACGCCAGTCACCCCAGCGAGATCAACGCGCTGGTGCCGGCCGGACGTGGGCAGACGAAGGCATGCAACACCACCGGCACCGCGACCAACGCGGGCTACAGCGAGCACGCGTTCAACTGGGACGTGGCCGGCCGGGTGCGGGCCGATCTGGTGGCCAAGGGCTACAAAATCATCCTCACCCGTCCGAATGACACCGGTGTCGGGCCGTGCGTGAACGTCAGGGCCGACATCGGCAACAACGCGGACGCGGCCGCCGTGGTGTCCATTCACGGCGACGGAAACACAACCGCGGGCGCGCACGGCTTCCACGTCGAGTACTCGAACCCGCCGGTGAACGCCGAGCAGGGAGCGCCGTCCACCACGTTGGCCAGCACGCTGCGCAACACCGTGCGGGCAGCCGGTTTCACCACATCGAACTACCTGGGCAGCGACGGGCTGTTCGGCCGGGCCGACCTCGGTGGACTGAACCTGTCCGACCGGCCGACGGTGTTGATCGAGTGCGGCAACATGCGCGACGCCGGTGACGCCGCCATGATGACCAGCGCGGCGGGCCGGCAGCGGATCGCGAACGCGATCGCGACCGGCATCGAGACCTACGTCGGCAAGTAGCGGTTGTCCACAGCACTGTGGACAACCTCCAGAACTGTGGACAACTCAGCTCATCCTGCGTGCCCGCAGGTGCTCGGTCAGCAGGTCGACGGCCACGGCGTCCGGGTCCCGACGGACCGATGCCTGGGACACGTCCTCGTCCCGGGGGTCGGGCGGCATGTCCTCGTCGTCCGGCGGTTCCGGCGGCGGGGGCAGGTCCGGGTCCGCGGCCCGGGGGGCCGGTCGGGTCGGCGGCCTGCGCTCGGCGACCGGCGCGGCGGCAGGCTGCTGCGGCACGGCAGCCGGACTCGGTGCCGGCTCGGCGATCCTGGCCTCGGCGGCCGGCCGGGACCTGGTCGCGGTGGCCGGACGGCGAGCGGCGCCCGGCCCGTCGGACCCTCCGCCGTCGCCGTGCACGCACTGGATCTGCCAGTTGCCGGCGACCAGGTCGTGCAGGGTCGCCTTGATCACCTCGGCCCTGGACTCCTGACCGAGTTGCCGTGCCAGGCCGGCGGTCGGCATGGCGAGCACCAGCGTGTTGCCCTCGACCGTCTTCACGGTGGCGTTCTGCAGCAGCACCAGGGTCGGCTTGCTGCGTTCGCCTACCTTGCGCAGCAGTTCCGGCCAGATCTGCCGAATCGCCGT
>DASXYT010000399.1:0-6648 GCA_036502345.1 Pseudonocardiaceae bacterium
CTGCGCGCGGTACAGGTCGGTTTTCGTTCGTTTGGCGTAACCCGTCTGAGTGATGGTGACGACGACGTCCTCAACCGCGATGAGGTCCTCGACCGACACGTCCCCGTCGAACGGGATGATCTGGGTACGTCTTTCGTCGCCGTGCTTGTCGACGATCTCCATCAGCTCGTCGCGCACGATGTTCCGCTGCCGCAACGGGTTGGCCAGGATGTCCTGCAGGTCGGCGATGCGCGTCTCGATGACGGCCAGGTCGTCGATGATGCGCTGCCGCTCCAGCGCCGCCAGGCGGCGCAGCTGCATGTCCAGGATCGCGGTGGCCTGGGCCTCGTCGATCTCCAGCAGCGCCATCAGCGCCGGCCGGGCGTCCGACGCGGACGGCGAGCGGCGGATCAGGGCGATGACCTCGTCCAGCGCGTCCAGTGCCTTGACCAGGCCGCGCAGGATGTGCGCCTGTTCCTCGGCCCTGCGCAACCGGTAGCGGGTGCGCCGGACGATGACCTCGACCTGGTGGCGCACGTAGTGCCGGACGATCTGGTCCAGCCGCAGGGTGCGCGGCACCTCGTCGACCAGGGCCAGCATGTTGACGCCGAAGTTGGTCTGCAGCTGGGTGTGCTTGTAGAGGTTGTTCAGCACCACCTTGGCCACGGCGTCGCGGCGCAGGGCGATCACGATCCGCATGCCGCTGCGCCGGTTGGACTCGTCTGCGATGTCCGAGATGCCGGTGAGCTTGCCGTCCTTCACCAGCTGCGCGATGTTCTCCACCAGGTTGTCCGGGTTCACCTGGTAGGGCAGCTCGGTGACGATGAGAACGGTCCGCCCCTTGGCGTCCTCCTCGACTTCCACCACGGCCCGCATCCGGACCGAACCGCGGCCGGTCCGGTAGGCGTCCTCGATGCCCGAGGTGCCCAGGATCAGCGCCTTGGTCGGGAAGTCCGGACCCTTGATCCGCAGGATCAGCTGGGCCAGCGTCTCGTCCTCGTCGGCGTCCCAGTTCTCCAGCGCCCACACGACGCCCTCGGCGACCTCGCGCAGGTTGTGCGGCGGGATGTTGGTGGCCATGCCGACCGCGATCCCGCTGCCGCCGTTGACCAGCAGGTTGGGAATGCGCGAAGGCAGGACGTCCGGTTCCTGCGTCTTGCCGTCGTAGTTGTCGGAGAAATCGACGGTGTCCTCGTCGATGTCCTGCAACATCGCCATGGCCAGCTGGGTCAGCCGGCTCTCGGTGTACCGCATGGCGGCGGCGGGGTCGTTGCCCGGCGAACCGAAGTTGCCCTGCCCGTCCACCAGCGGGTACCGCATGGACCACGGCTGGGCCAGGCGCACCAGGGTGTCGTAGATCGAGGAGTCGCCGTGCGGGTGGTAGTTGCCCATCACGTCGCCGACGACCCGCGAGCACTTCACGTAGCTGCGGTCCGGGTACAGCCGGGTGTCGAACATCGAGTACAACACCCTGCGGTGCACCGGCTTCAGGCCGTCCCGCACGTCAGGCAACGCACGCGCCACGATGACGCTCATCGCGTAGTCGATGTACGAGCGCTGCATCTCGTGCTGGATGTCCACCGGCTCGATGCGTTCACCCGACGGCGGCGGGAGCGTGGTCTCGCTCACGGTCCTTCTTCCCTCTTGGCGGCTCTAAAAGATCACAGAAGTTGCTGAACGACCCGTCGGGCCGTCAGACGTCGAGAAAACGGACGTCCTTGGCGTTGCGCACGATGAACGAGCGGCGGGCTTCCACGTCCTCGCCCATCAGCACGCTGAACAGTTCGTCCGCCGTCGCGGCGTCGTCCAGCGTGATCTGGGAGAGCAGCCGGTTGGACGGATCCATCGTGGTCTCCCACAGTTCCTCGGCGTTCATCTCGCCGAGACCCTTGTACCGCTGGATGCCGTCGTCCTTGTTGATCTTCTTCCCGGCGGCCAGCCCGGCCGCCAGCAACCCGTCGCGCTCCGCGTCGGAGTAGGCGTACTCCGGGTCGGTGCGCTGCCACTTGATCTTGTACAGCGGCGGCTGGGTGACGTACACGTGGCCGTACTCGATCAGCGGCCGCATGAACCGGAACAACAAGGTGAGCAGCAGCGTGGTGATGTGCTGGCCGTCCACGTCGGCGTCGGCCATCAGCATGATCTTGTGGTACTTCAGCTTCGACACGTCGAACTCGTCGTGGATGCCGGTGCCCAGCGCGGTGATCAGGCTCTGCACCTCGGTGTTCTTCAACACCCGGTCGATGCGCGCCTTCTCCACGTTGATGATCTTGCCCCGGATCGGCAGGATCGCCTGGAAGTAGGAGTCGCGACCCTCCTTGGCCGAGCCGCCCGCCGAGTCGCCCTCGACGATGTACAGCTCGCACTCCTCCGGGTTGGTGGAGCGGCAGTCCTTGAGCTTGCCCGGCAGGCCGCCGATGTCCAGCGCGGTCTTGCGCCGGACCAGTTCGCGGGCCTTGCGGGCCGCCATCCTGGCCTGGGCGCTGGACACCGCCTTGTTGACGATCGCCTTGGCCTCGTTGGGATTGCGCTCGAACCAGTCGCCGATCCACTCGTTGCACGTGGTCTGTACGACCGACTTGGCCTCGGTGTTGCCCAGCTTGGTCTTGGTCTGGCCCTCGAACTGCGGTTCCTTCAGCTTCACCGACACGATCGCGGCCAGGCCCTCACGGACGTCGTCACCGGTGAGGTTGGTGTCCTTCTCCTTGAGCAGCTTCTTGTCCCGCGCGTAGACGTTGATCACCCTGGTCAGCGCCGCGCGGAAACCCTCCTCGTGGGTGCCGCCCTCGTGCGTGTTGATGGTGTTGGCGAACGTGTACACCGACTCGCTGTAGCCGGTGTTCCACTGCATGGCGACCTCGACCTCCATGCTCTCGCCCTTGGCGTCGAAGGAGATCACCGTCTTGTGCACCGGCTCGCGGGTCGCGTTGATGTGCCGGACGAAGTCCTCGAGACCGCCGGGGTAGTGGAAGGTGCGGGTGCGCACCTTGCCGGCCTCGGCGTCCTCCTCCTGCTCGGCCAACCGCTCGTCGCGCAACGTGATGGTCAGTCCCTTGTTCAGGAACGCCATCTCCTGCAGCCGGCGGGCGATCGTCTCGATGTTGTAGTCAGTGGTCTCGAAGATCGTCGGGTCGGCCCAGTACGTGATGTCGGTGCCGGTGAGGTTGGTCGGCTCGCCCTGCTTGAGGGCGTGCGCGGGCTGTGAGTGCTCGTAGCTCTGCGTCCAGACGTAGCCGTCCTTGTGCACCACGATGTCCATCCGGGTGGACAGCGCGTTCACCACCGAGATGCCGACGCCGTGCAGACCGCCGGACACCGCGTAGGAGTCGCCGCCGAACTTCCCGCCGGAGTGCAGCGTGGTGAGGATGACCTCCAGGGCCGGCCGCTTCTCCACCGGATGCATGTCGATGGGAATGCCGCGGCCGTCGTCCACCACCCGGATGCCGCCGTCGGCCTGCAGCGTGACCTCGACCTTCGTGGCGAAGCCGGCCATCGCCTCGTCGACGCCGTTGTCGACCACTTCCTGGATCAGGTGGTGCAGGCCACGCTCACCGGTGGAGCCGATGTACATGCCTGGCCGCTTGCGGACTGCTTCGAGACCTTCGAGCACGGTGATGGATGACGCGTTGTACTCGTTCATGTTCGCTGTCACGCAGTCCTCGCTGTCCTCGTACGGGTCACCACGACACGGGCCCTCACGTATATGTGTCCATCTTACTTGGCCACGTACACAGACGTGGCCCAAGGACACCCCTAGCGCCGCCATACAGACACGGAAGTGAACCTGGACGGGTCGCGCCGACAACGAAGGGCTCCGACATCGCTGCTTCGCCGTGAGCGGTCAGCTCATCCGTAGGTGTCGCGGGGCCCCCTGCCCGGCACGCGGCGGGGACCGTGCCGCCAACTCGGCGCCTCCGGCCCCTGCACCTTCAACCGCTTCACCACACCGTTGCCCACTCCGGCCGCGATCTGCACCAGCAACTGCCGCTGCAACAACCGCAACTGGGTGGCCCACGCTGTCGAGTCGGCCTGCACGGTCAACTCGCCGTCGGTCAACTGCACGGGCTGGCAGTGCTCGGCGACCTCGGAGCCGACGAGGTTCGCCCACCTGCCGAACACCTGACCGCCGGCCAGCCTGCCGGCCCATCCTCTGTCACCCGCTATTCTAGCCGCCAATCGACCGAGCGGCTGTGGATCGCGCTCGTCCGCTTGAGCTCCTGACCAGCGCCGACGACGCCGGTCGACCGACCCGGCAGCCCTGCGCGTGCCCCGTTGGCCACGGCCCTGACCCCGGGCGGTCGCCGACTCCTGAGCGGCTCGCAGCGCGGCCCGCGCGAGGTCCGAACCGTGCAAGGCACCATCGCCACGTGCAGTAGCGGCCATACCGCCAACTGGGCCAGCGGATTCACCCTGCGGAGTGACCGACTGGTCCGGTTTAGCCGATGAAGCACGATTTGTTCGGCTCTGTGTAGCCCTGTTATCCACATCATCCACAGGTTTGTCCCCAGAAGAGCTACCCGGTCGCGCCGCTCCGTCACCCTTTGGCACACCACGCTGGGGCCTGTCACCCGACACGTCGTACCTCCCCGCCAGCAACGTCGAACCGAACGCCGGCCAGTTCGTCCGGCACGTCCTCGGGTACCGCCGCAGTCACCAGCACCTGCTCCGCGGTGGCCGCCACCTTCGCCAGCGCCGCCCTGCGCCGCCGGTCCAACTCCGCGAACACATCATCGAGCACCAGCACCGGTTCCACCCCGTCGCCGCGCAGCAGTTCGTAGCCGCCCAGCCGCAGGGCCAACGCGTACGACCACGACTCGCCGTGGCTGGCGTAGCCCTTGGCCTGCGCTTCGCCGAGCATCAGTTCCAGATCGTCGCGGTGCGGACCGACAAGACTGACACCCCTGTCGATCTCGTGCTGCCGCATCCTCGCCAGCTCGACCAGCAGCACGGCCTCCAACGTCTCCCGGTCGGCCCGCTCACCGCCGGGCACGCCGTACTCGACGGGCAGCGAGTCGCCGAGCGAACACCGGTAGCGCACCTGCACCGGCACCGACTCCGGCGCCACCCCGGCGTACGCGGCGGCGACGTGCGGCGCGAGATCGGCGACCAGGTCCAGCCGGCCGGCCAGCAGTTCAGCGCCGTGCCGGGCCAGGTGCCCGTCCCACACATCCAGCGTCCGGATGTCACCCGAGCCGCCCGCCCGGCGGGCGGCACCGGCCGTCTTCAGCAGGGCGCCGCGCTGCTTGAGCACCCGGTCGTAGTCCGCCCGCACCCCGGCGAACCTCGGTGAGCGGGCCACCAGCAGTTCGTCGGCGAACCGGCGCCGCTCGCTCGGGTCACCCTTCACCAGCGCCAGGTCCTCCGGCGCGAACAACACAGTGCGCAGAATGCCGAGGACATCCCTCGGCCGGGTGACCGGAGCGCGGTTGACCCGTGCCCGGTTCGCCCGACCGGGGGTGATCTCCAGATCGATCAACAGTTCACGACCGTCGTTCACCACCGCGGCGCGCACCACTGCCCGCTGGGCGCCGTGCCGCACCAGTGGCGCGTCGGTGGCCACCCGGTGCGAGCCGAGCGTGGCCAGATAACCGATCGCCTCCACCAGGTTCGTCTTGCCCTGGCCGTTCGCGCCGACGAGCACGTTCGGCCCCGGCGCCATGGACAGCTCGGCCTGCTGCCACGACCGGAAGTCAGTGACCTGCAGCTGCCGCACGAACACCGACGAACACCGGATCTCTCAGCTAGCGGGCGACGCGGGCGGCGACGCCGGACCGGCCGCGTGCACGGCGTGCCCACCGAACTGGTTGCGCAGCGCGGCGACCGCCTTCATCGTCGGCGAGTCGTCCTGCCGGGAGGCGAACCTGGCGAACAGCGCCGCCGAGATCACCGGCAGCGGCACCGCGTGGTCGACCGCCTCGTTGACCGTCCACCTGCCCTCGCCGGAGTCGTCGGTGAAACCGCTGATCTTGGTCAGGCCCGGGTCCTCCTCCAACGCCTTGACCAACAGGTCCAGCAGCCACGACCGGACAACGGTGCCCCTGGTCCACGCCTTGAGCACGGCGTGCACGTCGGTCACCTCGTCCACCGCGGACAGCAGTTCGTAGCCCTCGGCGTAGGCCTGCATCAGGCCGTACTCGATGCCGTTGTGCACCATCTTCGCGAAATGCCCGGCGCCGACCCTGCCCGCGTGCGCGAAACCCTCCTCGCGCGGACCTTCCGGCCGCAGCGCGTCGAAGATCGGCATCGCGTGCTGCACGTCGACGTCGTCACCGCCGACCATCAGGCCGTAACCGACCTCGAGGCCCCACACGCCACCGGACACACCGCAGTCCATGTAGTGGATGTCGCGCTCGGCAAGGAAAGCGGCGTTCGCCTTGTCCTCGGTGAACCTCGAGTTGCCGCCGTCGATCACCAGGTCGCCCGCCTCGAGATCGGCGGACAGCTCCTTGACCGTGTCCCGGGTGATGTCGCCCGCCGGGACCATCAGCCAGACAGTCCTCGGCGCGTCGAGCTGCTTGATCATGTCGGCCAGCGACGTCGAGTCGCTGATGTCCGCGTTGCGGTCGTAACCAACGACCTCGTGTCCTGCGCGACGCAAACGTTCGCGCATGTTGAAACCCATCTTGCCGAGGCCGACGAGTCCGAGCTGCACGGTCCTGGTCCTTCCTT
>DASXYT010000400.1:0-34399 GCA_036502345.1 Pseudonocardiaceae bacterium
GACGACCAGCACCGTGGCACCGACCCGAGTGGACAGTCCATATCGGACCAACAGGGTGACCAGCGACAACACCATCAGCCCGCCGATGACGTCCCAGCGCCACGTGCTGGGCCGCTCGCCCCACGCCAGGTAGCCGCCGACCAGCACGGCGCCCGCGCTCAACGTGGCCTTCAGCCGCCACCGGGACACCACCGGTCCCTCGTTGGCCAGCAGCGCCCACAGCAGCAGCACCGGGAACCACACGAAGTCGATCAGCCGCAGCGGCCAGCGGAACATCCAGATCTGCGAAGGGCCCAACATCAGCAGCCCGAACACGCCGCCGAACACGTAGAGCCCGATGTGCTCCCGCCACCGGTCGGCCAGCACCCGCCAGCGCAGCCACGGCAGCGTGGGCAGCACGAACCACGCCAGGTAGACCACCGGCACGGTCAGGTACGGCAACCCGGTGTTGGTGCCGAAGTTGGTCAGGTACGGCTGGGTGCTCGGTGTGCTGAGTTCCAGCAGGTTCGTCAGGTTCGGCTTGAGGAAGTTGTCGTTCAGCGTCTGGCTGGCAGCCCGGAAGCCGACCGACGACGTGAGCAGCAGCGGCAGGTAGACCATCACGTTCAACAGCGCCACCGAAACACCACTCAACAACAGCACGGGCACCCGGCCGCGCCGCCCGTTCAGCCACGCGTCGACGATGACAGCGAGGATGACGAACCCGCAGACCAGCAGGCCGTACGGGTTGCCGATGGACACCACGAGATAACCGGTGACCACCAGCCACAGCGGCGACCGGCCACGCGCCACCAGTCGGGCGGTCCACCACAGCCACGGCGTGAACGCGGTCAGCGTCAGCGCGTTGACCCACGCCGTGCCGTCCATGAAGAACGAGTAGCCGGCCAGTGGCACCGCCGCGCCGATCGCGGCGGCCAGTGGGCCGCGGATGCCGTGGTCGCGGGCCAGCAGATACGTGCCGCCCGCCATCAGCAGCATGAACACGGCCTTGCCGAGCGCGATCCCGACGGCCAGGTTGTCGATCGGGTAGATGGCGATCGCGACCGCCACCATCACCGGGTTCCACATCCCGGTGGCCGCTTCGGCCGCGAAGTTCCCGCCGCGCCACATGTCCAGGTTGAGCAGCGGCAGGTGGCCGTGCAGCACCGACTGCGCGATCCGGTGCCACACCGGCACGGCCGCGCCCGCCGAGTCGTCCCAGAAGTAGAAGATGTGGTTGCGCACCAGCGGCAGCGCGGCCCCCACCGCGACCGCGACGAGCATCAGCAGTGGCGCCACCGGCAGCCGGCGGCGGGGCGTTGGCGCTGGCTCGATGTCGCGCGCGGCGACCGGAGCGGTACTGGCGGTGACACTCACCCGCGACAGAGTAAACGTCGCGCTGGGCCGAACGGCCTAGTGGTGCTACCGCATCAGAACCAGCGTTCCAACACCTGCGCCACTCCGTCCGCCGAGTTGGCCGCCGTGACCTCGTCGGCCACCGCGAGCACATCGGGGTGGCCGTTGGCCATCGCCACGCCGTGCCCGGCCCAGCGCAGCATCGGCAGGTCGTTGGGCATGTCGCCGAACGCGACGACGTCCTCGGCGGCCACCCCGAGCAGGTCGGCCACCTCGGCCAGCCCGGAGCCCTTGGTGATGCCGGCCGTGGATATCTCGATCATGCCGATGCTGCTCGAGTACGTGATGTCCACCACGTCGCCGAGCAGTGCCACGGCCGCGTCCTGCAGTTCGGCGCTGGTCATTCCGGTGTGCCTGACCAGCAGTTTCACTGCCGGGTGGCCCAACACCTCGGCCCTCGCCGCCGCGTAGACGTCGTCGCCGGGCCACGGGTGCTCGTAGCCGGCCTCGGTGGCGAACTCGCGCCCGGAAAGGCCCAGTGCCGACCGGCCGATCCGCTCGGTCGCCACCCGGCACTCGGGCATCGCCGCGTACAAGGCATGAGCCAGGTCACCCAGCTGTTCGGCGGACAGCGTGTGCGAGCCGAGCACCTGGTCGGAGCCGATGTCGTAGAGGACGGCACCGTTCGCACACACCGCGTACCCGGACACGCCTGCGGCCTTCGCCACCCGGGGGATCCACCTCGGTGGTCGGCCGCTGACCAGCACGAACGGCGTGCCCGCCGCCTGGGTACGGGCCACGACGGCGGCCGTGCGGGCCGTGACGCCCTCCATCGGGTCCAACAGGGTGCCGTCCACGTCGGACGCGACGAGCTTCGGTGTCTGCACACCGCCATCCTGCCGGTCGGACGTGAATGGCCGGCAACGCCAAGATTGTGGCCTACCGGGACGATCACCGGTTACCGTCGCTGCCATGCGCGTCGGGATGGTGATTTTGCCTGAGTACCGCTGGTGGGCGGCGGAGCCGAAGTGGCGGGCCGTGGAGCGCTACGGCTTCGACCACGCCTGGACCTACGACCACATCGGTTGGCGGTCGCTGGTGGACGGACCGTGGTTCGGGGCGGTGCCGACGTTGACGGCTGCCGCCATGGTGACCGAGCGGATCGGGCTCGGCACGTTCGTCGCGTCGCCGCACTTCCGGCACCCTGTCCCGTTCGCCCGTGAGGTCACGGCGCTGGACGACGTGTCCGACGGCCGCTTCCTGCTCGGCATCGGGGCGGGCGCGATCGCCGGGTTCGACACCGAGGTGCTGGGCAGCGCGCCGATGACCGCGAAGACCCTGGTGGACCGGTTGGGCGAGTTCCTGGAACTGCTGGACAAGATCCTGGTCAGCGACCGGACCACGTGGAGCGGCGAGTACTACACGGCGGTGGACGCGCGCAGCACGCCCGGCAGCGTCCGGCGGCCCAGGGTGCCGTTCGTCATCGCGGCCAACGGGCCACGCTCGATCCAGCTGGTGGCCAGGTTCGGCCAGGGCTGGGTGACCACCGGTCCGCGCACCGACGACGTGGAGCAGTGGTGGCAGGGCGTCGCCGAGCGGGCCGACCGGCTGACCACGGCATTGGACGCGGCCGGCAGGGCGCCCCGCGCGGTGCGCCGCTACCTCAGCCTGGACTCGGTGACCTACTCGCTGTCCAGTGCGTCCTGTTTCGCCGACATGGTCGGTCGGGCCACCGAGTTGGGCTTCACCGACGTCGTCGCGCACTGGCCGCGGGCGGACGGCGTCTACCAGGGCAGAGAGTCCGTGGTCGAGGAGGTCGCCGCCGACGTGCTGCCCACCCTGCCCGGACACACCAGCGTGGCATGACATAGGTACGCTCGACTGCCGTGAGCTTCGCGGACTATGACCTCATCATCGTTGGTTCCGGATTCTTCGGCCTGACCGTGGCCGAGCGCACGGCGACCCAGCTGGACAAGCGTGTCCTGGTGCTGGAACGGCGCTCCCACCTGGGCGGCAACGCGTACTCGGAGGCGGAGCCGGAGACCGGCATCGAGGTGCACCGCTACGGCGCGCACCTGTTCCACACCTCCAACAAGCGGGTGTGGGACTACGTCAACCAGTTCACCGACTTCACCGGGTACCAGCACCGGGTGTTCGCGATGCACGACGGGCAGGCCTACCAGTTCCCGATGGGGCTCGGCCTGATCTCCCAGTTCCTCGGTCGCTACCTGACGCCGGACGAGGCGAGGGCCTGGGTAACGGAACAGGCTGCCGAAATCGACATGCAGAATGTGTCGAACCTCGAGGAGAAGGCGATCTCACTGATCGGCCGTCCGCTCTACGAGGCATTCGTGCGCCACTACACGGCCAAGCAGTGGCAGACGGACCCGAAGGAACTGCCGCCTTCGGTGATCGGTCGCCTGCCGGTCCGCTACACGTTCAACAACCGCTACTTCAACGACACCTACGAGGGCCTGCCGGTGAACGGCTACACGGCCTGGCTGAACAAGATGGCCGACCACCCGAACATCGAGGTGCGGGTGGACACGGACTTCTTCGACGTCCGCGACGAGATCCCGGCCGGCACCCCGATCGTCTACACGGGACCGGTGGACCGGTACTTCGACTACTCGCAGGGCTGGCTGGGCTGGCGCACGCTGGACTTCGAGCAGGAGGTCGTGCCGACCGGTGACTTCCAGGGCGCGCCGGTGATGAACTACAACGACGCCGACGTCCCGTTCACCCGGATCCTCGAGTTCCGCCACTTCCACCCGGAGCGGGACTACCCGAGCGACAAGACGGTGATCGTCAGGGAGTTCTCCCGCAGTGCGGAGAAGGACGACGAGCCGTACTACCCGATCAACACGCCAGACGACCGGGCGAAGCTGGAGCAGTACCGCGAACTGGCCAGGACCGAGGCCAGGGAGCGCAACGTGCTGTTCGGCGGCAGGCTGGGCACGTACAAGTACCTGGACATGCACATGGCCATCGGGTCGGCACTGTCCGCTTTCGACAACAGGATCGCACCGCACCTCACCGAGGGTGCTCCGATCGACGGCTCGTTCGACGAGTGAGGAACGGATGACCACCCTGGCCGGACGTGAGGTCGCCGCACTGCGCGGCGTGCAGTCGGCGCTCGGCGGCCGGCAGGTGGTCGGCGCCGCGCGCGCCCTGTCGCTGTTCGGCGAGCACAGCGCGGGGTGGTTCGCGCTCGGCCTGGTCGGCGCCGCCGTGGACCGCGACCGGCGCGGGCAGTGGCTGGGTGCCGCTGCCGGCGTGGTCGCGGCGCACGCGGCGTCGATCGCGGTCAAGCGGGTGGTCCGCAGGCCAAGGCCGGACGACCCGGACGTGCAGGTGCTGGTCGGGACGCCGAGCAGGCTGAGCTTCCCGTCCTCGCACGCCGCGTCCACCACGGCCGCCGCCGTGCTCTACGGCGGCCTCACCGGTCAGCGTGCCGCGGCCTCCGTCGTGCCGCCGATGCTGGTGTCCCGCATGGTCCTTGGTGTGCACTATCCGACGGATGTGGTGGCAGGCTCGGTACTGGGCGCCGCAGTCGGCGGCGTGGTGCTGCGGTGGTTGCGCAGGGAGCGGGGAACGCGATGACCGACGTCCGGCCGATCGAGTCCGAACAGCGGCAGCGCACTGTGCCCGGCATGGTCGCCGGGCTGGTACGCACCGCACGGCCCCGGCAGTGGCTGAAGAACGTCCTGGTCTTCGCGGCGCCGTTCACGGCGGGCCGGATCAGCGACGGCGTGGTGCTGCGCGCCGCGGTGGTCGCGTTCGTCGCGTTCTGCCTTGCTGCGTCCGCGGTCTACCTGATCAACGACGCGAAGGACGTGGCGGCCGACCGGGCCCACCCGACCAAGCGCAACCGCCCCATCGCGGCTGGCACCGTGCCGGTCCCGCTGGCATTCGCAGCCGGTGGCGTGCTGCTGGTGGCCGCGCTCGGCGTCTCTCTGGTGGAGAACTGGCAACTGCTCGTGGTGATCGCCGTGTACGAGGCGGTCCAGGTCGCGTACTGCTTCGGCCTCAAGCACGAGCCGGTGATCGACCTGTGCATCGTGGCGTCCGGCTTCCTGCTGCGCTCCATCGCCGGCGGTGTCGCGGCGTCCATCCCGCTGTCCCAGTGGTTCCTGCTGACCACCGCGTTCGGCTCGCTGTTCATGGTGTCCGGCAAGCGGTACGCGGAGATCCGGCTGTACGAGGAGACCGGCGCCGAGATCCGGGCGTCACTGCGCAAGTACTCGTCCAGCTACCTGCGGTTCGTGTGGGCGACGTCGGTGGCCATCGTCATCACGATGTACAGCCTGTGGGCGTTCCAGCTGCACGAGCAGTTCCGGTCGGTGTGGTCGGAGATCTCCATCGTCCCGTTCGTCATCGCCCTGCTGCGCTACGCGGTGGACGTGGACGGCGGCAAGGCCGGTGAGCCGGAGGAGATCGTGCTGCGCGACCGGGTGCTCCAGGTGCTCGGCGTGTGCTGGGTGCTCAGCCTGGCGCTGGCGTTCTACTCCCGCACCAAGCTCTGACGGGGACCGTCTCGAAGCCGCGCGTCACGAGCAGCGGCCGCCGCACCGGCGGCCCGGCAGGCTCCAGCCCCGGGTACCGGCGAGTGAGTTCCTCGACCGCGATGCGGGCTTCCAGGCGCGCGAGGGCGGAGCCGAGGCAGTGATGCATCCCGAGCGAGAACGCCAGGTGCCGGGACGCGTTCGGCCGGTCGATCAGGAGCCGGTCGGGTTGGTCGAACACGGCGGGGTCGCGGTTGGCACCGCCGATGGTCACGATGACCGGCGCGCCCTTCGGTATCGCCGTACCGTCCAGGTCCACGTCCTCGGTGGCCGTTCGCGAGGTCACCTGGACCGGGCTGTCGTAGCGGAGCAGTTCCTCGACGGCCCCGGGAATCAGGGCAGGCTCCTGCCGCAGCCGTTCCCAGTGCGCCGGCTCGCCGAGTAGGGCGACGGTGCCGTTCCCGATCAGGTTGACGGTCGTCTCGAAGCCGGCCACGAGCAGCAGCTGAGCCGTGCCGACCAGCTCGCCGGAGCTCAGCCGGTCGCCGTCGTCCTCGACAGCGGCCAGGGCGGACAGCAGGCTGTCGTCCGGATCGGCGCGCCGCTTGGCCACCAGGTCCCGCAGGTAGGAGGTCAGGGCCACTTCCGCCGCGCGCGTCTGGTTCTCGGCGGCATGCGAGGTCTGGGGTTCGAGGGTGGCGATGAGGGCGTGGCCCCAGTCCCGGAAGTCGGCCTGGTCCCGCGCGGGTACGCCGAGCAGGTGGCAGATCACCGCGATGGGCAGCGGGAAGGCCAGCGTGTCGACGAGATCGAAGCCGGTCGCGTCGGCGCTGGTGAGGAGCCGGTCGGTGAGCTCGCGGATCCACGACTCGAGGCCGGCCAGCGCCTTCGGGGTGAAGGCACCGGAGACGAGGCGCCGGATCCGGGTGTGGTCGGGAGCGTCCATCGTCAGCAGGTCGGCGGCGGGCAGCTCCGCCCGGGGATCACCGGGCGGGTAGGCGGGCGGCCGGTAGCCGGGCTGGTGCACGGGGGACGAGCTGAACCGCCGGTCCCGCAGGATGCTCTCGGCCACCGCGTGATCGGCCGTCAGCCAGGGGCCGAGCGTGCTGTGGACCAGTGGGCGCCTGCGGATGTCGGCGTAGAGCGGGTAGGGGTCGACCTTCGTCCTCGGTCGTAACCACCGGGCGAGGGGATCGCCGCGCCACTGGTAGTACCGGAGCACCGCGGGCTCCGCCCGGCGCAACACCCTGTCCCGGAGTTTCATGTACCAACGGTATCCGGATACCAGTGGAATATCAATGGGGCGTCGTGGCACCATGATCCGGTGGTCAGGACGACGAGGCAGGCTTCGAAGGCGGCGACGCGCGAGCGCCTGCTGGGCGAGGCCCAGCGGCTGTTCCGGGAGCGCGGCTACGCCGCCACGTCGCTCGAACAGATCGCCGAGGCGGCCGACGTCACCAAGGGCGCCATCTACGGTCACTTCGCCAGCAAGGAGGACCTGCTGATCAACGCGCTCGAGGCGGCACCGCTTCCTGCCTGGGCGACCGACATGAACGAGCAGGCCCTGCCACTGCGCGACCGGCTGGCGCGGTTCAGCCGTGCCATGGCCGTGGACGAGGCGTTCCTGGACAAGGCAGGCCTGGCGATGGAACTCGAGTTCCTCGTGGCGCTGCTGCGCAGCCCGGACGCCCTGCGCCGGTACAGCGCCGTCCAGACACGGCGGCTGGCCGAACTGGTCGAGGCCGACCAGGATCAGCCGCTGCCCGGAACCACGCCCACCGAGGCCTGGGCCATCGGCCACGCGCTGCTCATCGGACTGCAGATCTACACGAACATCGCGCCGGACATCCTCACCCCGGCGGTGTTCGAGCGGGCCTACGAACTGCTCGCCGGCCTCTATCCCGAGGACTGACTAGACCGGCAGCTTCCGGAACACCGCGCGCGGCAGGTGCCGCAGGACGGTCATCACCCAGCGCATCGGGCCCGGAGCCCAGGCCTGTTCCTGCCGGCCGCGCACGGCGGCCACTATGACCGCGGCCACCTGCTCGGGCGTCTGGGACAGCGGCGCCGCCTTCAGCCCGTGGGTCATCCTGGTGTGCACGAAGCCGGGCCGGATCACCGACACGTGCACGCCGGAGGGCGCCAGCGCGTCGGTCAGCCCCGTGTAGAAGCTGTCCAGGCCGGCCTTGGTCGAGCCGTAGACGAAGTTCGACCTGCGCGGCCGCTCGGCGGCCGCCGACGACATCGCCACCAGCGAGCCGTGTCCCTGTCGCCGCAGCCGGTCGGCCAGCGCGACGCCGACCGTCACCGCGCCGACGTAGTTGACCTCGGCCATCTCCCGGGCGGCCTCGATGTCGGTCCAGGCGGCTTCCTGGTCACCGAGGATGCCGAACGCCACCAGCGTCACGTCGACGTCGCCGTCGGCGAAGGCCTTCTCCACCACCTCGGCGTGCGTCTCCGGGCGGCGGGCGTCGAACGGCAGCACGCTCACGGTGCTGCCGGTGCCACGCAGCCGCTGGGCGGCGTCGTCCAGTCGGGTACCCGGTCGACCGGCCAGGATCACCCGCAGCGGCCGGGACCGCGCGAACGTCTCGGCGACCGCGAGGCCGATCTCGGACGTGCCACCGAGCACGAGCAGGGACTGAGGGTTGCCAACGGCGTCGATCACAGGGCCAGCCTTCGTGACATGTCGGAGGAGAAGATGCCAGTGGGGTCGACGGCGGCACGGACCTTCCGCCACTCGTCGATCCTCGGGTACATGCGCTGCAGCGCGTCCGGCGTGGTGCGCGACTCCTTGGCCAGGTACAGCCTGCCGCCTGCGGCCAGCACCAGCCCGTCCAGCCGCTCGCACAACTCGTGCAGCCCGGGGCGCACCGGGAAGTCCACGCACAGCGTCCAGCCGGGAGTGGGGAACGACAGCGGGGCCCGGTTGCCGGCGCCGAACCGCTTGAGCACGTTCAGCGCGGACACGTGCCCGGAGTGCGCGATCGTGTGCACGGCCTCGCGGATGGTGTCCTCGGCGCCGAAGGGCACCACGAACTGGTACTGCAGGAAGCCGCGCGGCCCGTAGACCCGGTTCCACTCGCCCGCGATGTCCAGCGGGTGCAGGAACTGGGTGATGTTCTGCACCGCGCCGGCCTTCGTCGGTGACTTGCGGTACCAGAGTTCGGAGAACACCTTCGCCGTCACCCGGTTGAGGAGCCCGGACGGGAAGAGGTCGGGCACGGTCAGCAACTGCGGGGCGTCGAACTTCAGCGGCGCGCCACGCAGCTTCGCCGGCAGGTCGGCGACCGTCGCGTGGTTCGCCCTGGTCAGGATGCCCCGGCCGAGGTGCTTGCCGGTGGTCACCGCGTCGAACCAGGACACCGACTCGACGTAGTTCTCGTCACCGCTGGACTGCCGGGCCATCAGCTCGGCCAGGCTGCCCAACTGGCCGGTGTCCACCAGGAAGTAGGCGGTCTCCACGTGGTTGACGTGCAGCGTCGCGCCCAGCACGACACCGGTCAGGCCCATGCCGCCGACGGTGGCCCAGAACAGGTCGGCGTCCGGGCCGTCCGGGGTGAGCGTGCGGATGTCGCCCGCCGCGGTGGCCAGGTCCAGCGACAGCACGTGGTTGCCGAAGCTGCCCTCGACGTGGTGGGCCTTGCCGTGGATGTCCGACCCGATGGCGCCGCCGACGGTGACCTGTCGGGTGCCGGGCAGTACCGGCAGCCACAGGCCGTGCGGCAGCAGCTCACGCATCAGTGTGTCCAGGCTCACCCCCGCGTCGACGGAAACCGTTCCGGCCTCGACATCGATCGTGTGAATCCGGTCCAGCCCGGTCATCTCGACGACCAGACCGCCGGAGTTCTGTGCCGGGTCGCCGTAGGACCGACCGAGACCCCTGGCGAGTACACCGCGCTCACCTGCGGCCTTGATCGCGTCGACCACGTCTGCCCGGTCGCGCGGGGTGACGACAGAGGCTGTCGACGGGGACGTCCGACCCCAGCCGGTCAGCCGCCGAGACTGCACCTGTTCGTGTTCCACCGTGGTGAGGGTATCCGGTGCCCATCGGGTACCCCGATAACGGACACTCCTAGAATTTCGATGCATCAACCAGAGGCGCAAACCTGAAGGGTGACGTGATGGCAACCGTGCGGGTGGAGCCGGTGCGCCGTGGCGTCGTGGACCAGGCGGCCCGGTTCGTGTTGTTCGGCGTGCTGTCCGCCGCCGTCGATTTCGGTGTGTACCAGCTGTTCCTGCACATCGGCACGTGGGCCGATCTGGCAAAGGCGATCAGCTTCGTGTGCGGCACCGTGACGGCCTACATGCTCAACCGCAGGTGGACGTTCGACTCGGCGGGCGGTGCCGCCCCGGCCACCCGGTTCGCGGCGCTGTACTCGGTCACCTTCTTCGTCAACGTCGGCGTGAACGCCTTGGGCCTGCACATGTTCGCCGGCCGGAGCTGGCAGGTGCCGGTGGCGTGGGTGCTCGCCCAGGCCGTCGCGACGATCATCAACTTCGTCATGCTGCGCGTCGTGGTCTTCCCTGGCGGCGCGGCGGCGGGCCGTTTTGCTGAACCACTCACCGAGACAGGATCTGCGGAGGACTGACGGCGGATGGCCGGTACCTATTCCGTGAGCGATGACCAGCTGACCGGCGATCTGCGCCACCGTCCCGCGGAGCAGTTGCTGGCCGCGCGTGGCCTGTTCGCCGGGCCGTCGGCGCAGATCCCCCTCGACCTGTACGCCAAGGTCGGGACCGGGGTGGCCGACCGCACGCGGCACGGGATCGTGTTGCGGCCCCGGGCAACGGTCAGCACCAACACCTACTTCGGCCGCTTCCCGGCCAGCTACTGGCAGCGCTGGACCACGGTGACCGAGGTCCAGGTCGAGCTGGACTGCACCGGCAGCGGCGAGATCACGGTCTACGCGTCGGACTCGATCGGCGACTCGCGGGTGATCACCGGTGAGCACCTGTCCGGTGCGACCGACCGCACCGTGCGTCTGGTGGCGCCGGTGGACAAGTTCGTCGACGGCGGCGCGCTGTGGCTGGAGATCGCCTCCGCCGACACCGACCTGCGGATCGAGCGGGTGCGCTGGACGGTGTCCTCGCCGGACCGGATCACGCCGACCAACATCGTGGTGTGCACGCACAACCGGGTCGACGACTGCCTGGCCACGCTCGCCGCGCTGGCCGACGACCCGCAGTCGCTGGATCTGGTCGGCACGGTCTATGTGGTCGACCAGGGGAGTGACCCCGTCGAGTCGCGGCCCCGGTTCGCCGAGGTGGCCAAGGCGCTGCGGGACAAGCTGACCTACCTGCGGCAGCCCAATCTCGGCGGCTCCGGTGGCTTCACCCGTGGGCTCTACGAGTCGACGACACCCGGCACCGGCCCGGTCGACGTGCTGTTCATGGACGACGACGTGCTGTGCGAGCCGGAGGTGGCCATCCGGCTGGCCGCGTTCGCCAACCGCCTCACCGAGCCGGCCATCGTCGGCGGCCAGATGCTGAACCTGCTGCACCCCAGCCAGTTGCTGGCGCCCGCCGAGCACGCCGACCTGGCCAGGATGCTGCCCGGCCAGATGATCCTGGACTCGAAGCTGAACGTGGACCTGCTGGCCACCAGGAAGGACGGCCGCGCCACGGTGGAGGAGAAGCGGCTGGACGCGGGCTACAACGGCTGGTGGTGCTGCCTGATCCCGTCGGCGCTGGTCGAGGCCGTCGGCTACCCGCTGCCGTTCTTCTTCCAGTGGGACGACGTCGAGTACGGCTACCGGGCCCGTTCCCGCGGCTACGCCACCGTCACGCTGCCCGGCGCCGGCCTGTGGCACGCGGACTTCCACTGGAAGGACTGGGACGAGTGGCACCGGTACTTCAACATGCGCAACGGGATGATCACCTCGGCGCTGCACCACTCCTTTGAGCCCAAGCGGGTGGCGGGCATCCTGGCCGGCAACCTCGCGCACTACCTGGTCGGCATGCAGTACGGCCTGGCGGCGACCCTGATCAAGGCCATCGAGGACTTCCTGCGCGGCCCTGACGTGCTGGCCGACGGCGGTGTGGCAGCCGTCGGCGAGATCCGCGCGCTGCGCGCCCAGTTCCCGGAGACGATCCGGCACCCGGCCACCGAGGTACCCGGTCTGCGGCCCGGCGAGGCCACCGAGATCCCGGCCGGTCCGCCGCCCGCCATCGAGGGCATGGTGCTGCTCAAGCGGGTCGTCCACCAACTGCTCGGGCGCGGTCCGCACCACGTCGGGACCGTGCGCGCGCACGACGCCCGGTGGTGGCACGTGTCACTTTTCGACACGGCCGTGGTGACCGACATGTCCCAGGAGGGTGTGCGGGTGCGCCGGAGGGACAAAGCCACGATGTTGCGCTTGGCCAGGCAGGGGATGGCGGTGCTGACCCGGCTGGTGCGTGAGGGTGGGGCCACCAGGGACCGCTATCGGGCCGCCGCCGGCAGCCTCGGCAGCAGGGAGTCCTGGACCCGGTTGTACGGTGCTCCCGCACCCGAACCCGATCGCGCGCCGTAACCGAACGGTCGCGCTGGAGGGCTGACATCCCGATGGCCAGCACGACCGCCGAGATGACGGCTGAGCACTCGCAGGGCACCCGTACAGGCACAACGCCGGAACCGGGCGGTCCGGCGGCGCTGATGGCCCGTCAGGAGACCACCGGCGCGTTTCATGTGGCGGGCCGCGCCGAACGTGAAGTACGACCATGACTTCGCCGAGGCGCCGCTGCGCGACGAGGAGTCGGAGAACCTGCACCGGCGCATCGACGTGGACTACAACGGCTGGTGGATGTGCATGATCCCCAGGTCCATCGCGGAACGGCTGGGTCTGCCGCTGCCGCTGTTCATCAAGTGGGACGACGCCGAGTACGGCCTGCCGGCCGACCGGGCGGGCCACCCGACGGCCAGCCTGCCCGGCGTGGCGATCTGGCACATGCCGTGGTCGGACAAGGACGACGCGACCGACTGGCAGGCCTACTTCCACCTGCGCAACCGGCTCGTCGTCGCTTCCATGTACAGCACCAGGGCGCAGGCGACCGGCCTGATCGCGCACAGCATGAAGAGCATGTGCAAGCACCTGCTGTCGCCGGAGTACTCGACGGTGGCGCTGCAGGAACGGGCCATCCAGGACTGGCTGGCCGGCCCTGAGCGGTTGTTCGAACTGCTGCCCTCCGCCCTGCCCGACGTGCGCCGGCAGCGGTCCGAGTTCGATGACGGCAGGGTGCTGGCCTCGGCCCGGCAGTTCCCGCTGCCCACGACGGACGCCGTGAAGGCCGAGCGGTTCCTCAAGCCGCCGACCAACCCGGTGACCAAGGTGAAGACGCTCACCGAGGGGCTGGTGCACAACCTGCTGCCGGCCAAGCCGCAGCACCACGAGCGGCCGCAGCTGAACATCGCGGCACGGGACGCCAGGTGGTTCCTGCTGTCCGGGATCGACGGGGCCACCGTGGCCACGTCGGACGGCCGGGGCGTGGCCTACCGCAAGCGCAACCCGAAGACGTTCTGGCTGCTGCTGTCCCGGTCCGTGGCCGCCCACCTGCAGCTGGCCAGGGAGTGGCCGAGGCTGCGCCGCCAGTACCGCAACGCGCACGCCGATCTCACGTCGCTGGAGTCGTGGGGCCGGATCTTCGAGCGCTGATGGGCCGGCGGCGGGCCTGCCTACCGGCCGGTGGTCGGCCTGCCGTAGATCTGTCCGATTCCGGGCAGTGTGTCCACGTGGGCCGCCACGACGTGGGCGAAGTTGACCGCGATCGACGAGCCGTTCCTGGCCGTGATGGTCTCCACACCTCCCTTGCGGATCAGCTCGGGCAGTCCGGCCACGAATTCGTCCTCCGTGTCGTCCGGCACGGAGATCAGCAACGGTTCGCGGATGCCGGACATGTGCAAGATCAATGCGCGTTTCGGATCGCTCATGGTCACGACCTCACCAGCGGTGATACGTGCCGGCAAGCCGGGTTCGCTGCCGGCGCACAGCAGACCCGGGGATTGCGCTCAGGGCGTAATCCGGGCACCCGGTACCGGTCGGTACGGCGGGCGACACGACCGGCGATTGCCCCGAGTCGGCTTCGCTGTTTCGTTCCGGTGAGAAACTGTTCGGCGTGAGCTCGGTTTCGGCACACCCCGACCCGCGGTTGATCGCTGCCGCACTCGACTGCTTTCTGAGTTTCGGCGTCCGCAAGACCTCGCTGACGGACGTCGCTGACCGGGCAGGCGTGTCGAGAGCAACTGCCTACCGGACGTTCCGCGACAAGAACGGGCTGGTCAAGGCGGTCGCGGAAGCCGAGGTGGGCAGGTTCCTGCTGCGCCTCGACGAATCGGTCACCTGGGACGCCCCGCTGGCGGACGCACTGGAGCAGGCGATCACCTTCACGCTGCGCTACCTGTCCGACCACGCTGTGTTGCAGCGCCTGATCGCGCGGGAACCGGAGCAGCTGACCGACCTCGTGGTGCCCCGACGCGGCGAGCCGTCGTTCGTGCAGGCACTGCTGCCGGCCGTGGTGGAACGCTTCGTGCGCACCCACCACGCGGTCCTGCGGGTGCCCATCGACCAGGCCGCCGAGTGGCTGCTGCGGATGTCCATCAGCATGCTGCTCAGCCCGGACACGACACTGCCCGACCCGAGAGCCGTGGCCGACCTGCTGATCGCCGGGATGGTCGAGACGGATAGCACCGAGGCCGCCTCCGACGGGAAGTCGGCAGGCTGACCCCCGTGGCGTCACTTGCGGAAGAACTTCTCCTGCCGGCCCTGGCGGACCAGCCGCAGCCACTCCACGAACGCCTTGGGGTCGCGCCGGACGCCGATGAAGTACAGCCCGAACCGGATCACCTCGAGGGCGCCGATCTTGCGCATGCCGGGCTGGGACAGCAGGTAACCGCGGTTGCGGTAGGTGTAGTAGCGCTTCACCGGGTCACCGGGGTCCTGGGCGTGGAACCGGCCGCCCAGCATCGGCTTGAACTCCGCCGAGCCGTCCGGGTGCAGGTAGGCCACCTTCAGCGACGTGCCGAACGGCAGGCCGGAGCGGACCAGCCTGCGGTGCATCTCCACCTCGTCGCCACGCACGAACAGCCGGTAGTCCGGCACGCCGATCACGTCCAGCGTGGCCGCCCGGAACAGCGCGCCGTTGAACAGCGACGCGATGCCGGGCAGGAAGTCGGTGCCCAGTTCCTCGGTGGTGCGCTTCCAGGTCAGGCCCCTGCGCAGCGGGAACGCCAGCCGGTCCGGGGTGTTGATGTCCGCGACCACCGGCGACACCTCGGCGAGGCCCCGGTTGCGGGCCTCGGCCAGCAGCGTGGCCAGCACCGTCTCGTCGGCGGGGCGGCCGTCGTCGTCGGCCAGCCACACCCAGCCGGCACCCATCGCCAGCGCGTGCAGCATGCCCAGCGCGAACCCACCGGCGCCGCCGAGATTGCGGTGCGACACCAGGTAGGTGCTGGGCACCGGACAGGCCGCCACGATGTCGCGGGCCGGCTGGTCAGGGCCGTTGTCCACGACGATCAGATGGTCCGGTGGCCTGCTCTGCGCCGCGATCACCTTCAGTGAGTCGACGAGCAACTCGCTGCGGTGCCTGGTCACCACGACCGCCACCACGGCGTCATCGCCGAGCGGCGGCAGGTCCTCGGTCATGCGTCAGAGCTCCGCACTGGTCGGGCTGGGGGTCCGGCTCATGCTCGCGCACCGGCGTCGGGGAGTACAGCCTCCACACCGAGCCGGGCCAACTGATCCGGCCCCAGGTTCTCGTACGGGTCGCGGCCCTTGTAGGCGGTCAGCACGTCACGCAGCGGGCCCTGGTGCTTCACGTGCCCCTCGTCCATCCAGATGCCCGTGTCGCACAGCTCCATCAGGAACTCGTCCGAGTGGCTGGCGAACACAAGTAGACCCGACCGGTTGACCAGGTCGACCAGCCGGTCGCGGGCCTTGTCCAGGAACGCCGCGTCCACGGCGCCGATGCCCTCGTCCAGCAACAGGATCTCCGGGTTGATCGACGTCACCACACCCAGCGCCAGCCGCACCCGCATACCCGTCGAGTAGGTGCGCAGCGGCATCTGGATGTAGTCGCCGAGTTCGGTGAACTCGGTGATCTCGTCGACCCGCTTCTCCATCTGCTTGCGGGTCATACCGAGGAAGAGGCCCCGGATGATGATGTTCTCCAGCCCGGAGATCTCCGGGTCCATGCCGACGCCGAGGTCGAACACCGGCGCGACCTTGCCCTCGATCAGCGCGGAACCACGGGTCGGCTCGTAGATGCCGGCCAGCAGCCGCAGCAGCGTGGACTTGCCGGCACCGTTGTGCCCGACCAGGCCGACCCGGTCACCCTCGTGCACCGAGAGCGTGATGTCGTGCAGCGCCTCGATGATCGGCACCCGCTGGTCCATGCCGATCTTGCCGCCGACCTTGCCGAGGACAGCCTTCTTCAGGGACCGCGTTCTGGCGTCGAAGATCGGGAAGTCGACCGACGCGTTCCAGACGTCAATGCTCACCATGTCGCGGCCTCACTCACACCCAGTAGGACACTCGGGCCCGGTAGTTGCGCATGACCACCAAGGCCAACGCCCACCCGAGCACCGTGATACCGCCGACGGTAGCCCAGCTCCACCAGTCCACGTGCTGACCGGTCAGCGGAGCGCGCATGACCTGCACGAAGTGGTACAGCGGGTTGAGCTGGAACAGCACCTTGGCCCACTCATTGTGCGACTTGCCGTTGCCGAACAGGTCGTCCGGCGACCACACGATGGGCGTCAGGTAGAAGGCCAGCTGGATGACGCTGTTGATCACCTGCGGAATGTCCCGGTACCGGGTGGAGATGATCCCGGCGGTCAGTGTCAGCCAGAGGCCGTTCAGCGCCAGCAGCACGAACGCGGGGATCGCGGTCAGCGACCACAGCCCGAGGCCGGGATGGATCTGCCCGAACGGCACATCCATCTGGTACGGGTGGTCCAGCGCCCCGAAGAAGATCACCAGCATGATCACGTAGATGACCAGGTTGTGCAGCATCATCAGCGTCTGGCGCCACACGGTCCGCAGTGCGTAGACCGTCAGCGGGGCCGGCAGATGCTTGATCAGGCCCTCGTTGGTGATGAACGCGGTCATCCCCTCGGTGAGGCAGCCGTTGATGAAGCCCCACACGATGAAACCGGTGGTGACGTACGGCAGGAACACCGAGATGGGGTGCTTGAACAGCACCGCGTACAGGACGCCGAGGCCCACCGCCGTGACACCCATCGAGATGGTGATCCACAGCGGACCGATCACGGAGCGCCGGTAGCGCTGCTTGATGTCCTGCCATCCGAGGTGCGCCCACAGCTCACGCTGGGCGAGGCCCTGCCGGATGTCGTCGATGGCTCTGGTGAAGCTTCTGCTCGCCACGCCTGCGGGCGGTCGGTCCATCGTGCTGGTTGCTGGCACGTCATGGAGGGTACCGGCGCGTGGTCGCCCATCTGGTGGCCGGTAGCCGGAGCGTGACCATGGCCGTGTTCCTTTGGTGGCCACCGCACAGCCCGACCTGCCCGAGCTTGCGGGCAGGTCGGGCTGCTGTTCTCAAGACCTTTGCGCAGGCCTACCGATCTGATTACAGATATTGACCGGTACTGCGCAGGTGCGGCCCCTCCGACCCGTCACCGCCGGTGCCCGGCGGCAGCGCGCCCCTGCGCATCTGCTCCAACTGCACCCTGGCGGCCATCTGCTGGGCGAACAGCGCGGTCTGGATGCCGTGGAACAGGCCCTCCAGCCAGCCGACCAGTTGGGCCTGTGCGATCCGCAGCTCGGCCTCGGACGGCGCGCTGTCCTCGGTGAACGGCAGTGACAGCCGCTCCAGTTCGTCCCGCAATTCGGGCGCCAGGCCGTCCTCCAGTTCCAGGATCGACCGCTGGTGGATCTGCTTGAGCCGGTTGCGGCTGGCCTCGTCCAGCGGCGCCGCGCGCACCTCTTCCAGCAGTTGCTTGATCATCGTGCCGATCCGCATCACCTTGGCCGGCTGCTCGACCAGGTTGCTCACGTCGCTGCCGCCCTCGATCTCACCGTCGACCATGTCCGGCATCGGCGCGGTGCCCAGCGGCGTGCCGTCCGGGCCGACCACGACGACGTGCCGCTGCCCGGTGCCGTCCGCTGCCTCACTCATGACTGTGTCCTCCTAGGGGGTCCGTCGATGCCCAGCCTAGTGCGGTCGGGGTAATCCGAGGTGGCGACCGGTCAGCGGCCGGTACCCTCCGGCCGTCGCATTTCAGGGGCTCCGTACGGTGTGCCCATGGCGTTGGACGTCGCTCGAATTCGCGGGTTGTTCCCCGCGTTGGGCGACGGCTGGATCCACCTGGATGCACCGGCAGGCATGCAGATACCCGAACAGGTGGCCACGGCAGTGTCTATGGCCCTGCGCGCGCCGGTGTCCGGTCCGGGCGGTGTGTTCCCCGCTTCGCACCGCGCCCAGGCCATCGTGGACGCGGCTCGAAGGGCGGTCGCCGACCTCGTCGGCGCCGACCCGGCCGGGGTGGTGCTCGGGCCGAGTTCCGCGGTGCTGCTGGCCCGGCTGGCCGATGCGCTGGGCGCCGGCTGGCTGATCGGCGACGAGGTCGTGGTGTCCCGGCTGGACCACCCGTCCAACACGGCGCCGTGGCAGCAGGCGGCGCAGCGCTGCGGTGGCATCGCGCGCTGGGCCGAGATCGACATCGAGACGTGCGAGTTGCCCGCCTGGCAGTACGACGACCTGGTCACCGCACGCACCAAGGCGGTCGCCATCACGGCGGCGTCCGGCGCGGTCGGCACCCGGCCGGACCTGAACCGGATCTCCGAGACCGCCCGGCACGCCGGTGCCCTCGTCATCGTGGACGCGTCGTCGGCTGCGCCGTTCATGCCTGTCGACATGGCCACCCTCGGCGCGGACATCGTGGTGCTGTCCGCCAGCGCGTGGGGCGGCCCGCCGGTGGGCGCGCTGGTGTTCCGCGATCCCGCGCTGCTGGACCGGCTGCCGTCGTGCTCGCTGGAGCCCGGCGCCAAGGGGCCTGAGCGGCTGGAACTCGGGCCGCACCCGTACTCGCTGCTGGCCGGGCTGGTGGCGTCGGTGGACTACCTGGCCGAGTTGGACGATTCCGCCAGCGGGCCGAGGCGGGAGCGCGTGCTCACGTCGATGGGCTCGATGAAGGCCTACCAGGCCGGGTTGCTGGCCGGCCTGATCAGCGAACTGCGGTCACTGCACAACGTGATGGTCATCGGCGACGCGATGCGGCGGGTGCCGGTGTTCGCGTTCGCCGTGGCCGGGGTGCGTGCCGAGGACGCCGTCGAGCACCTCGGCAAACGAGGCATCTGCGCGTTCGCCGACAACGGCCACAACGGTGTGTTCGCGGCCCTGGGCATCGGCGAGGTCGGCGGCGCTGTGCGGGTCGGCCTCGCGCACTACACGAACACCGTCGAGGCCGACCAACTGGTGCGCAGCGTCGCCGAACTGGGTTAGTTCGCCTTCAGCACGACCTTGCCGACGGCCTGGCTGCCCTCCACGATCCGATGCGCGTCGCTCGCCTGCTCCATCGGCAGCGTCTGCCCGATGACCGGCTTGACCTTGCCCGCCTCGATCAGCGGCCACAGCTGCGCTGTCACGGCAGCGATGATCTCCGCCTTGCTGCCGGGCCCGTCGACGGGCCGGCCACGCAGTCCTGTCGAGCCGACCGATGCCCGCTTGCCCATCAGCGAACCGATGCTGAGTTCCGCGCGGTTGCCACCCTGCATGCCGACGATCATCAGCCGGCCGCCGATCGCGAGTGCGTCGATGTTGCGGTCCAAATAGGACGCACCCATGTTGTCCAGGATGACGTCGGCGCCGTTCGTGGCGGCCTTGATCTCCGCGACGAAGTCCTGCTCCCGGTAGTTGATCAGGATGTCGGCGCCGAGGGCCTTGCAGTGTGCGAGCCGGTCCGCCGAGCCCGCCGTGGTGGCGACCGTGGCGCCCAGTGCCTTGCCGACCTGGATGGCGTGCGTGCCGATGCCGCCGGCGCCGCCGTGCACGAGCAGTGTGTCGCCGTCGGCCAGGCCGGCCAGCGTGACCATGTTCGACCACACGGTGCACGCCACCTCCGGCAGTCCGGCCGCGGCCACCAGGTCGACACCCTTCGGCAGCGGCATGAGCTGCGCGGCCGGCACGGCAACGCGCTGCGCGTAGCCACCGCCTGCGAGCAGGGCACACACCTGGTCGCCGACCTGCCAGCCGGTGACGCCCGCGCCGAGTTCGGCGATCGTGCCGGAACACTCCAGCCCGAGGATGTCGGACGCGCCGGGCGGCGGCGGGTAGTGGCCCTGCCGCTGCAACAGGTCGGCCCGGTTCACCGCGCTGGCCGCCACGTCGAGCAGCACCTCGCCGTCACCGGGCGTCGGGTCGGGGACTTTCGCCCACGTGAGGACTTCCGGGCCACCGGGTTCGCTGATCGTGATCGCGTACATGGAGAGCACGGTAATTCGTTCGCGTGCCGAGGTGCGCGGCGGCAGCATCGGTACATGGAAGAGATGCCCGATCCGTGGCCGTTGTGGCAGCTGGAGCTGCGCACCCCGAGACTGACACTCCGCCCGGACGAGGACGTAGGGCTGGTCGAGCTGATGGCCGAGGCGTGCCGGGGCGTGCACCCGCCGGACGAGATGCCGTTCGGCATCCCGTGGACCGATGCGCCGCCGACCAACATGGTCCGGGAGGGCATCAAGTACCACTGGGCGAACAGGGTGGCGTGCGTGCCGGCGGACTGGCAGGTGAACTTCCTGGTGCGCCACGAGGGCCGGGTCATCGGTAGCCAGAGCCTGCGGGCGAAGGACTTCGCGGTGACGAGGAACGTGGACAGCGGTTCCTGGATCGGCCTGCGCCACCAGGGCAAGGGCTTCGGTACCGAGATGCGCGCGGCGATCCTGATGCTGGCGTTCGACCACCTGGACGCCACGGCCGCCAGATCGTCGGCGTTCCACGACAACCAGCGATCGCACGGCGTGAGCCGCAAACTGGGCTACGAGGCCGACGGCACGTACGTCGAGAAGCGCCGAGGCGAGCCGGCCGTGAACGTCCGCCTGGTGGTCACACCGGAGCGGTTCACGAGGTATCGGCCGGACTGGAAACTGGAGGTCAGCGGCCTGGACAGGGCACTGCCGGTGTTCGGGCTGGCGTAGACATGGATCTGGGTGCGGCATCGAGGCCGCACCCAGATCAACTCAACGGTTCCGTTGGCGGTGGCGCAATGGGTGGCGTGGAACGCCATCCGGAGGTCAGGAGACGTCCGGGGAGCTGACGTTCAACAGCGTCGAGTCGCGCGGGAGGGGCGTCGCTGGCGCCTGCGCAACTGGAGAACCGACGGCACACCGCCATTCGCGATCAGTCGACATCGCACCACCTGACCTTCCCGGGCGGCCGCGTTGGCGAGCTGGTTACCGCTGCTTGGCCGTCCAGTTACCAGAGTGCCCCTGTTAGCCAGGTCACACAACCCAAACAACGCCTCTGAGCTGCGAAAATCCACTGAACCGGTCCCGAAGAGACCCAGCGTGACCGGTGGTGTGGCACACCGTGTCCGCTGGTGCCCGGGTGAGTGAAGCGGCAACCCTGGCTGACCCGCCGAGTAGCCGCCGATAAGCTGACCCCAGGGAAGCGTGGCAGAGCGGCCGAATGCATCCGCCTTGAAAGCGGAAGACGGGCAACCGTCCGGGGGTTCAAATCCCTCCGCTTCCGCAGGTCTGGCCAGTAAGAACAGCCGTGGACCTGCCATGGGGCGGGTTCACGGCGTCGTCGATGACCTCACTTCATGACTGCCACGTGAAGATGGGAAGGCAGCATGGACGACTCACATTGTCGCCAGGCCCAAGGTTGATTTCGGCGGACTCTGCCTCAGCACCAGCGTTCGACTGACCGGCATCTGTAACGATCCGAAGCAACTGTTGGTGGCTGGTCGACCGTCAGCAGCAGCATGGCAGTGGCCCAGTTGCTGTTGAGGACCGAACTGGGTCTTGTTGCTCTGCAAGAAGAACTTCCAGTTACTTGTTGCCGATCAACGTCAAGCCTTCGTGTTCGGCGAAGTCTTCATAGTCTTTCACGTTGCGGGTGGCCAGCGGGACATCGTAGGCGAGGCAGCAGGCGGCTATCCAGGAATCGTTCCCGGGGCGTGGGCGGCCTCTGAGCGCGGCGTATGCCGTGATGGTGCCCCAGGTGTGGGCGACATCCTGGTCGCTGTGCAGGACGTGCTTGCCGACGAGCCATCGAGCCAGCAGTTCCCGGCGATGTGGTCCCCATTGGCGTTGCTCGACCCATCTGGTCAGTTCGCCCAGCGTGACGAACGTGATGAGCAGCGGCCGACCGGCCAGCAGCCGGGCCATGTCCGCAGGCAGCTTGCGCTTGATGATCAACGACGCTACGTCGGTGTCCAGTGCAACGGGCTCCACGGTCAGGCGATATCCGCTCGTCGGGCCGCGTAGGTGACGTCCAGGAACTCATCCAACTCGTCGTCAGACTCGAAGATGCCGTCGCCGGCCCAGTCGTCGACCGACCTGATCGGCTGGACACCCTCACGGCGGAGAGCTTCCTCCAACGCCTCTCGCGCACCGGGGCGGGGCACGACGTGCCGCGAGTGATCGTCCGCTGCTGTCATGTCGCACCTCCTTGGCCGGGCTGGTCGCCAACCAAGGTTGGCCAACCTGCTTGGTCAGTGTCTCATGATCCCGCCTTGCAGGCGATCAGCGCGACTCCCCGGTCGCGGTAGGCACTACCGGGCGAAGGCCCGGTCTCAATGCTGGTCTCATTGGTCTTGCGTTCGCCGGGGTGCAAAAATGTCCAGCCGTCGCATTGTGCCTGGTAGAAGCCGTGGTTGGACCTTCTCGAACCCCGTTGAACCCCGATGCGAAGACCTTGAAAGCGGAAGACGGGCAACCGTCCGGGGGTTCAAATCCCTCCGCTTCCGCAAACGAACTGTGACCGGCGTGAACGTCTTCAACGAGGTCGACGTCTCAGGGTTTGCCGATTGCTCGCAGGATCCTGAGACCGTCGTGACCGCTGCCAGCCTTTCGGGCTGCATCAGCCACTGTCCGATCCGGATGCTCGGTGGAGATCACTTCGAGCATGCCGGCACGATCGGGATGGTCTGTGCCGGCCAGCGCGCGGACAAAGCCGATCTGGTCCTCGACCGGATACGTCGTCAGATCTGCGATCAACACGTCGTGTTCGTGCAACGCGGCGAAGTTGTCCGCCAACGACAGGGTGAGCTCCTGCTCGCTCGCATCGCTCCTGTCGAGGACGGAGTCCTGGATCAGCCAGGTGGTCGCGACCGCGCCGGCCAGGCCACCTGCGGAGCGCAGCCGCTGTACCTGTGCCACCCCCGCCGCGCCGGTGTGCGCCAATCCGTTCATCGCTACCAGGCGTGCCCAGGACGAGGACGTGTTGACACAGAACGCGGCCAGTTCGGCGGCGGCGGTGTCCGCACCCCGCACCGCAACCCACGCGATCAATACCGCATCGGTCACCTCGGCAGTCGCGTACTCCAGCGAACCGCACATCACGTCGACCGGCTCGCGGGCCAGATCCTCGATCAGCGGGACGTCGAACCCTTCCCCGCGCAGTGCATCCCGCACGCCCCACAGGCCAAGCGGGGTCAGCCGCACGAGGGTCAGGTCGGGCTCATCGTTGCCGGACAGCTCGATCAGCTTGTCCCGCTCCGCGGGGTCGGTGGACGTGGTCAGGTCGACGGCCCCCAACAGCTCCATCGCGGTCAGCACCGCGGCCAGGTCGCGTCGCCACAGCAGTTCCCGAGCATCGACGATCAGGCTGCCCACGCTGGGAGCGACCGGTTCGACCAGAGCGTCCCGGATGATCTCGACCAGCAGCTCTACCGGCACCGGTGTGCCGCCAGCGGTATAGAGGCTCAGCCACAGCGCAGGCGCCACCTCCGGTAGCAATTGACCCAGCAGTGCTGGGGCCTCGTAGTAGCTGGTCGGAACGCACACCACTGGACCCAGCTCGGGGAACGCGTCGAACGCCCGCTGCCATAGTTCGAGTGGGCGGTCCAGCAACCCGGCCGAGCTCCTGATGCCGATCAGCTTGCCCTTGACCACTCGCACCAGGTGGGCCGCCTTGGCCCATTCCACCAGCAGACTGACCTCGGGCAGGTCCGCGCTGCTGCGCGCCCGGGCCAGGTAGGGATGATCCACCTTCAGCAGCCCGGCCAGGTCCTTCGCGTCGGCCACCCGCAGCCGTTTGGTCGAGGTGAGCGTGCGGCCGGTACCCACCCAGATCACGAGCGCGCGCAGCCGGGTGACCAGGGGCGCGGATGTGGCCAGCGTGATCAGTTCCTCGGTTCCGGGGAGCGACACGGGCGGCAGCAGCCGATCCCCGTCGTCCTCGAAGTCGAAAGCCCCGATCTCCTCGTCGAACGAGCCACGCCGCATGATCTCGGCCAACACGTTCTGGTCGTAGTCGATCTCGCCGGTCTGGGCCATTGCCAGAAAGCGCCGCACCTGAGTCTCGTCCTCTGCGTCGACTCCGTTCTCGATCATTCTGGTTGCCCAGAACTTGGCCACACCGTAATTGCGTTCATCGGTCATGGCGGCCAGGAAAGCCGCCGTGTTCCGGTCGATCTCGGCGTGCAGCGCCGCCACGTCATGGGACCGCGTGGGGTGTCGGTCGGCCAGGAAGTCGATCCAGCCGTGCAGCGTGGGGATCACACCGGGGCGTTCGGATTCGGGAATGGTGACCTTGCGGGGGAACAGTTCGACCATGAGTTCGTGGAGGTCGTGGGCTGTCCACGGAACGCATTCCATCAGGTCCAGGGCTGTTTCGATGACGAACAGGTCCACATCGAGCCCGTGATCGTCGGTCCATGAGGCGAACTCAGTCATCAAGTCCTCGGGCGAGGTGTCGAGCCGGTGATGTCCATCGTGGTGGTCAGCCATCATCTGACCACTATCGTGGTTCGGTCGATGCGGTCCGCGCAGACCCCCTCTCGGCGCGGTCCGACACAATTGCGAGACGGGCCGGACCAGGCCGAACGAGACTCCTGGCGGTGACTACTGGGAACAAACGTGGCCAGTACTATCACTGTTGTGTACGATTGTTCCCGTGGTGGAGAGGCTGGATCAGTTGCCGGCGACCTTCAGCTACCGGGAAGCGCGCGAGCGGGGTGTGTCCAAGCGTCAGTTGTACCGGTGGCGTGACGACGGTGCGATCGAAGTGCTGAGCCGTGGCCTGTACCGGCGAATGAACGCCTCGCTGGTGGACACAGACCTGATCGAGATCGCCCATCGCGCGCCCGAGTCGACCTTGTGCCTGACATCGGCGCTGGTCCGGCACGGCTTGAGTGACGCGATCCCGGCGGCACACGATGTGGCGATACCGAGAGGACGCCGTCCCCCCGTCGTGTCGGCGCCGGTGACCTGGCACCGGTTCGATCCCGACACCTTCGGTGTCGGCCGCGAGGCGCTGCCGTTGGACGAGCAAGTCACGATCGGCCTGTACAGCGCTGCCCGCGCGATCGTGGACGCATTCCGACTGTCTGGCCAGCACGGCTATGACGTGGCGTACGAGGCGCTACGTCGTTGGGTGCGCGCTGATGGGACGCCTGCAGACCTGTTGGAAGTCGCGTCGCACTTCCCTCGAACGATTCCCCGTCTGCGGACCGCCCTGGAGATCCTGCTGTGACCGACAATCGCCCCACCGGCAGGGCCTTCTGGAACCACGTTGCGCCGATGGCAGCGTGGCGACGCAAACAGAAGCTCGACATCGTCCTACCCGAGCAGTTCCGGGACATCCTGGCTGCCGTCCGGGCTATGGTGCTGAAGATCAAGACCAGTGCGCACCACTCTCTCGGCGAACCCGCTGCTGGTCGTCAGGATGGTGTCGGGGCTGCGTCCGTGACCTGGCCGACGAGTTCCGAGGGCAGACCGGCTCTCTCGGCGAGCCACAGGGCCCACTCCGCGAACATCGACTTGACGGCAAGTGTCGCCGGGTGGTCCGGAATCCAGTCGCCGTCGATCAGTTCGGTGTGGAACTCGACACGGTGTGGCGAGATCAGATACCGAGTCTCGGGCAGAGTGCCTTCCAGCCATTCTTCGGCGAGCGCTTCGACGGTCTCCTGCTCGGGCGGCGTGTCGTGGCGGTCGGCGTACCAGGAGGAGAACTCCGTCACCATCGGTTCGGCGTCCAGGTCGTGGTACAGCGACTCGGGATCCGGCCAGAGCCGAGGCGACTTGCGGAGCGCGTGCGCGATGTCGTGGACGCACCGGTTCGCCCTGAACCAGTTGTCGAGCACATCGCGAGCTTCGTCGCCGTTGACCATGTCGCTGCCGATGTCGCACTGGGCGAGGCAACTGAGCTGCTCGCCGGTGTGCACCTCGACCGGCTCGGCGCCGGCCGCCTGGTCACCGACCAATGTCCGCCAGGCCGCGGCCGCCTGCGGCAGGTCGTCATAGGCTCCCGCGTGGGTCAGCGTGATGAATCCGCATGCGTCGATATCGAACAGGAACGCTGACGGATTGGCACCGTGCGGGTAGGACATGGCCGCCAGCACGGCGAGCCGTGTGCCGTACGCGTCCTGCATCCGCCAGACTTCGCCGGTCGCCTTGACCAGGTGCGACGACGCCAGCCAGCGTGGCTGCCGCGCGAACGCGGGTCGTCGCCTGGCGACCTTCAGCAGGCCGTTGATCTGATGGCGGGCGAACGACCGCAGTGCCGGGGAGCCGATCGCGGCCAGGCCGTGCAACAGCAGCCAGTCGCCTGTCAGATCGTCCGCGTCCCGGACGCGGTCGGCGGCGGCCACCGTCAGTTCTTCGAACAACCAGTTGAACCGCAGGTCGCGTCCTACGTCGTGGATGGCCCGATGCATCTGCTCGCCCAGCAGTTCGCAGGTGGCCTGTTCCAACTCGCGCGGACCAGCCGCCTTACTGAGCGCATCCGTGTTGTCGAGGACGGCCGCGATGGACCCGGCGAACCAGGACGGCCGCTCGCGAACGGCTGCCGGCTCGTGGTCGATCCATTCGGAGCTCGACCGCCGCACATTGTGCTTCTTCTTGCGAACCTTCGACGCGGGCGACATCTGCCGATGTTATGACAAGGGTAGGACTTGGGTATGGACCAGGACGAACTCCGGCGACGTTTCGCCGCGCTGACCACCGCCCACCTGGCCGACGGATCGCGGGCCATATGTGCCCGGCCCGGCATTTCAGCCTGGGCACGATCCCCACCGGCCCACTGCACCTCGGCACCGCCCCGACGATGCGCTGGAGTCCGCCACCGTCGGCGAGTGGACGGTCGGACAGGCCGACCAGATCCGCTCCGGTGGGTCCCTACGCGACCAGGTCCGGTTCGACGCCTACCTCGCCGCCCGCCAACAGAAACCATCACTCAGCTTCCGCGACCACCTGCGAACCGTACGCGGCGAGATCGAGGTCTGACGCCTCAGCTCCAGTCCCTGGGCTGCGCCATGCGGGTTCCGGCGACCACGTTTACCGCGGTTGTAGCAGTACGAGATGAGCGCAATATCGTCATACGTGAGCGCTGACCTGTGAGACAATGAGACCTGCTCAATTAACTGCTGTCGAAGTGTGGGCGGAGCGCAGTCTTGCTAACTACCGCCCGTAGGGAGCTGGATAGGACCGGAGGTATGAATCATGCCCTGCGGTACTTCGCGCCGCCCATGAAGGACGCAGCGCCCGGTAGCTTCACGGCGCGTGAAGCGTATATATTTCGATGCCCCAAATGTACTCGCACGCCGCAGATCAAACTAGATCGATGGTGGCGCTTTCTTGACGAAAGCGTCCGTGTGGGCTTGGACGTCGTCGACATATCCTTGCTACCCTGACAGCACTGCATGCGAGTCGGCAGCCCCTGGGCGCGGACGGGGTCACTTTCCGGGCTGGGCATCCTACGCGCCTAGCCACTTCGCATGTAGCCCGCTCATCCGGTGGGTCGGTTGACGACGTCCACCGGAGGTACCGATGAGCCGCATGACGGCAGTTGGTTCGTCAGACGACGAGCAGACCGATGGCCATTTGTCGATGGGGCATCGCCGTCGGCGACCCCGTCCCGCCGTCGCTTTGGAGATACTGCTTTATGCGCTTGGGCGCCACAAGGGTTGGCTGTAGCTCACTACCCGTACTGGGCCGTTGAACTAGCACCGGCCAATCGGGACAGGAGCTACTTTCCGGCGGTCGGGCTCGGCAAGGACGCCTTGAAGGACGCCGTCCACTGTGTCACCGGGCTGGTACAGGATTTGCCGTCGCCGGTCGCACACGTCTGGCTGTTCCACACCAGGAAGCTCAGCACCAACACTCCCACCAGGACCAACCCGTGGATTCGCCGCGTTATCGCGAGCGCGGGGAGGCCTGCCCGTGCCGCCCCTTGTAGTCGGTCCGCCACAGTCATGACGGCTGTCCCGTACGCGTAGACGACTTCGTGCGGGGCCCGACCGAAGCCGCGCGTCACCCGGCTGATCCCGAGGTCTGGCAGCAGCAGGAATACCCGAAGCAATTCCATGAGCTCGACCACCGGCCGCACCAGGATGGTAGCCAGCCACGGGATGACGCGCCTCGTGATCAGCCGGAGCAAGGCGTAGCAGCCGATGCCGGCCAGAACGAGCTCGAAGAATGTGCGCAGCCAGAACGTGATCCCGATTTGCGCCGCGATGCCGTCAACCAAGGTTACGAGATAACCCAGCAGCGGTGTGCCGCTGAGCGGGTTGAGCACCTCGCTGAGGTGGTGGACCATTACTCGTCCTCCTCGTCGCCCTGGTCCATCGGTCCCAGGTCGATAGGCCCTGACACCGCAGGCTGCTGGTCCGCCTTGCCGATACCGAGCGCGCTGACGCCACGCAACTTGTCGATCACGATGCTGCTGGCGTTCGCCATGATGGCCGCTACGTCCTTCCGGTTCACCAGGTTCGCGTCCAGCAATTGGTTCAACACGGTGTTGGCGCCCTCGAACTCCAGCCGTTTCTGCTGCATGATCAGGTTGATCACATCATTGACGTCCTCGGTGTGCCCGGCCAGTCGCAACGCCAGCACATTGAGGTCGTCGGTCCGCAGCGCGTCGGCATAGAATCGCATCCGCTGCTCCTTCAACTGCAACTCGTGCTGCTCCTGGGCCGTCTCCAGTTCCCGCTTGTGCTTTGCCCGGAGCAGTTCCAAATCGTGGTCGTACCTTTCGCGTTCCTGCAGGCGCCCGGCCAGCGTGCGGTTGGCGATGTGTTCCCTTGTGGCATCGTCGAGTACCAGCACCACGGTGCAACGACTGACGACAACCGCTTTGGACACTTCGATCGCGCGATCGCCATAGTGCAGGTTGATCCTCCGTTCCGCGTCGGCACTGTGTTCTACCTCGTAGCCGCGGGTCACCTCGCGGAGCCGCTCCTCAAGGTAGCTACCGATGAACGGCAGCGGATTCGTGAGCCTGCCTGCGACGGCGGCCACCGGGTCGGCCACGCGCCAAGTGACCCGTACCTGCGCGGTGAAGGTGAACGCCTCCTCCATCGACGGCAGTTGGAGTTCGATGCTCTCCTGGTGCGGGGCGACATCGACCTGGTACACCTCCTTCGGAGTGCGCAACCAGAGCTCACCGTGGGTCAGCCGGCTGCTGCCGACTTCGTACCGGCCCTGTTTGGTCAGGTACACGACAGCGGTGTGACCGGATGAGACCGGGTTGAGCTTGCGCAGCGTGTTCCGGTCAGCAGCGAGTTGCTCGATGATCGCGTTGGGCTCGGCCACGTCAGGCCCCTTTCTCGTCGAAGAAGGACAGCAGGGCCCGTGCGGCGTCGGCAGGACCGCCGCGCTCACTCGCCCAATACTGGAGGTAGTAGCGGATGCTGGGTAGTTCCTCGGACTTCTCGCCGATGTCGAGCAACAGTTGGGCCAGCGGTTCCCGCAATGTGGTGTCCCGCTGTGCGATCTTCACCCAACGGCGGATCTCTAGATACCCCCGACGCATGAATTCCGCAGCCTGGAGCATCCTCGCGAACAGCGTCAGAATATCGTCCCTGTTGGCCGACACGCGGTCGGCCATCCATATGAAGATGGGCCATTTCTCGGTGCTCTTGTCGACGTTGACGACGACGTAACAGGACACGATGAGCACCGACAAGAGTGCCGTCTCCCGGCGTTTGGGATGTTCGTCCTCGTCCGTCCAGCGCACCAGTGCCTGCAACACCTGGCTGGCGTCGTCCACTCGGCAGAACAGCTCGCTGATGCTCTCACCAATGGTGTATGCCATGGTCCAGTCGGCCTTGCGGGCCGCGTAGCGCAGCTGCTGCAGCGCCGCGCCGGGACTCATGGCCGTTGTGCTGCCGAGGGCTTGCGCTGCCGTCACGCGCCGGTTCCACAGCTCGCCCTGCGTGGCCGGGTGCCGTATCCATGTTCGGAGCAGTCGATAAACCACACGCGCGAAAGCCGGGTGCTGCCCGGGAATTTGAAGCGCGGCCACTGCTGCCTTGCGTTCGTCCTCGTCCCCGGACTGGGCCCACACCTCGATGACCGAGGACACGCTCGTGAAGTCGTAGAGGCTCAGCAGCCCAACCGCCATGCCTGCCCGAATCCGGACGCCCGCACCGCGTGTCCCGCCCAGGTCGTGCAGCCATTTCAGGACGATGTCCAGTGCCTGGTCGTACTCGGCGACGAGGTGCTCCAGGACCCGCAGGGGCAGCCGCGCGTCCCGGAATCGTGCGCGTTTCACAGGTACCGTCCCGAACGGCGTTTCCTCGGTGCCGTCGACCAGTTCTGCCCGGGCGTCGGCCAGTCGTCCGTGCAGCGGTCGTTCGAACACCGGTCGGGCCCTGTCCATGCGACGGGGGACCTCCACCACCTTGATCCGCTCGGCCAGCATTTCCGCGGCTGCGGCCACGAGTTGCACAGGTTCGTTGTTGAAGACCGACAGCGCGATCACGAAGGCCCGCTGCTCGATCTCCTGCTGCTGATCGAACCACTCGATGAAGCTGCTCTGGCTCGTCCGCGAATACCGCTCTTTGACCACCTCCACGTCGATCCGCTCTCGCGCGACCTCCACGAGGAGGGCGGCCAACTCGGCGAGCTCGCGGCGCGGCACGTCATCGGTCAGCTGGTCGACGATCTCGCGGACCTCGTCGCGGTCCAGGACAGCCGCACCATCGGCGGCGCGCGCCGATCCCTGCAGGCTCCATGTCACGTGCCTGCGCAGCAGCACTGCCGGTTCGATGGCGCCGATGTCGTCCACCACGAGGTGGCCCACCTCGCTGAGCCGCAACGATGTCGTCGCGTCGATGACCACGACGAGCCGACAACCCTTGTCCGCCATGAGCTGGGCGAGCTGTTCGGTGTGGTACGACTGAAGCTCCAGCGCCTGCTCCGGCTCCAGCGACTCCATCAGATAGCCATGGTTCGCCGCCAGGTCCTGCTCGCGTAGCGCCTTGAGCCGGGCGTCCGGATCGAGTTTGCGGACACCCTCCGTGCACGTGTCGTCCAGCAGGCGCAGCGCGGTCGTCGTGCGGCCGGTGCCCGCCCGGGCCCGCAGCAGGACGAGATGGTCCCTGGCCAGTCGTCGCCTGACGTCGTAATAGTTGCCAGGTTCGACGTAGCAGTCACGGATACCATCCAGGACCGGCCTGGGCACCAGGCCACTGCGGACCACGAAGCCAAGGTGACCCGACGTTCCCGGCGTTAGATAACGGTCCCCGAGCGAACCGACGACAGTGTCACCGAAGAACACGTTCGCTGTACCCCCGCCCACCAGCGCGCGTAGGGCGGCGTCCATTTCAGTGCTGAAGCTCCGCCACTTTCGTGCGTTCTCCGGATCGGATGCCTTGTCCTGTGCGCTGTCGGCGTCCTTCTTCTCGTCCTTCTCGTCCGTGTGGACCTTGTCGGACTGGCTCTTGTCGGCCTGCTGTGACGGCTCCTCGGCCACGTGCTCTTCTGCTGCCTTGGTCTCCTCCTGTGCCTCATTGGCCATCGCTACCCCCGCCGAAGTAGTAGTTGTTGTTGTCGCCGATCCTGCCCATCATCACGTCGCCGTAGAAATAGTTCCTTCTGCCACCCGCGTCCTGCTGTGTCTGGCTGTCGGACCGTTTCGGATATCCGGGCACGCGGACCCAGCCAACCTGTGAGTCTGACAACTCGACGGCCTGGTAGTCGGCGGGATTGGACCTGGGGTTCGCGGTGTGGATGACATCCTGATACCAGCGTTGAGACAGCACGAACAATATTCGGGCGCGTGGCGTGGTTTCCAGAATGTCGCGCAGAACAGGAGCGTCGGCCATCGTGGTGGCATCGATCGTGGTTTCGCTGTCCCATTCGCCACCGGTGACCACTTCGCCTCCGTGCACCGAGATTCGCAATGCCTGGGCCAGCGTGCGCCGCTGGACAACTTCTTCCTCGATCGCCGGCAGGAGGAACGTGAGCACATCGGATTTGGACGCGATGTGTGAGGGAAGCAGGGCGACCACCCGGTGGTCGGATCGCGCGACCAGTGCGGGCGGCAGGTTCATCCGGCAGGCACTGAGAGCGGCGATCAAGATTGCGGTCAGAGCCACGTCCGGCTCAGCCGAGGCGAGCACGATGACGGACATGGTGCTCGTCAGCGGATCGGGAGCCGAGTCGGTGTCGAGCTTGGCATTGATCATCAGGACCAACTCGGCGGGCGACGTCCGGCGTGCGTCGATGTAACCGATGCTATCGAGTAGTCCGGGAATTCTGGTGTCGTCGAATCGGACCGGCAGGATGTACGCAGTTCGGCTGCGCAGTGCTCGCTCCTGCGCACTCTTCCGCTCATGATTGGTCCAAATTTTCCGAGCGTAGTCTGCCGATGCGAAAAGCACGCAGTATCGTGAGTCGTGGCCATAGACCTCGCTCAGGTGCGTATACAGATCGCGGCCCAATAGGTCAGCGGTCTCGTACTCGTCGTAGAACACTGCTACACCGGCGCTCTTCAACAACCGCGCGACGTCGGCGACATAGTGCCGCTGCTCTGCGGCGAACGACAGACACACGTCGTACGTCTCGGCCGCAGGGCCGACCTTCTCAACCACCCGAATCCCCCTCGGGAATGAACCACTGTCCGCAACATGTGCAGCAGACGCCATACGACTCGCCGTTGCATCCCGTATTGCGGAACTGTCCAGATGTTGTCCAGTAGGGCAGCGGTCGACCGTCCGCCGTGGATGCGCCAACAGGCTCGCCACGGTCAGCTGTATCCCAGAGGAGCGTGCTTGTGACGGAGGGTAGTCGCTACCCTTAGACTTGATTGATTCCAGAAAAGAGTGCAGACTTCGGCACGTGCCGATCACCTCGGAGTACCAGCGCATGTTGCGCGAGGCCGCACTACGTGTGACGCGGCCTCGGGTGGCTGTGCTGGCCGCGGTGTACGCCCATCCGCACGCCGACACGGACTCGATCATCAACATCGCCCGTGCTGACCTCGGTGAAGTTTCCCATCAAACGATCTACGACGTGCTGCGGGCGTTGACCGCGGCCGGTCTGTTGCGCTGCATCCAGCCGGCGGGGTTGGTGGCGCGCTACGAGTCGCGGGTGGGCGACAACCATCACCACGTCGTGTGCCGAACGTGCGGTGTCATCGAGGACGCTGACTGCTCCGTCGGTAGTGCACCCTGCTTAGCCGCGTCCGACGACCACGGCTTCTCCATCGACGAGGCCGAGGTCATCTACTGGGGGCAGTGCCCCGAGTGTTCGACCGCACCAAGTATCTGAACCGGAAGGGATTTCCATGTCCGACAGTCCTGGCGCCCCTGACGCCGTCGTTGGAGAGATGAACGAACCGAGCGGGTGCCCGATCGCGAGCCCCAATCACCCGACTGAGGGCGCGGGGAACCGGACCTGGTGGCCGAACCGGCTCAACCTGGCGATTCTCCGGAAGCACTCCGCGGTGGCCAACCCGATGGACGGCGACTTCGACTACGCAGCCGAGTTCTCCAGCCTCGACCTGGACGCCCTGGCCAGGGAGGTCGACGAGGTGCTCACCACGTCGCAGGAGTGGTGGCCCGCCGACTTCGGCCACTACGGACCGTTCATGATCCGGATGGCGTGGCACAGCGCGGGCACCTACCGCGTGGACGACGGCCGGGGCGGTGCCGGCGCCGGCATGCAGCGGTTCGCACCGCTGAACAGCTGGCCCGACAACGGCAACCTGGACAAGGCGCGTCGCCTGCTCTGGCCGGTCAAGCAGAAGTACGGCCGCAAGATCTCCTGGGCGGACCTGATGATCTTCACGGGTAACCGCGCCCTGGAGACGATGGGCTTCAAGACCTTCGGCTTCGCCGGTGGCCGCGAGGACGTCTGGGAGCCGGAGGAGGACGTCTACTGGGGTCCGGAGAACACCTGGCTCGGTGACGCCCGCTACACCGGCGACCGCGAGCTGGAGCACCCGCTCGGCGCCGTCCAGATGGGCCTGATCTACGTCAACCCGGAGGGCCCGAACGGCACTCCGGACCCGCTGAAGGCGGCGGTCGACATCCGCGAGACGTTCCGCCGCATGGCGATGAACGACGAGGAGACGGTCGCGCTGATCGCCGGCGGCCACAGCTTCGGCAAGACCCACGGCGCGGCTGATCCGAACAAGTATGTCGGTCCGCTGCCCGAAGGCTGCGATATCGAGGAGCA
>DASXYT010000401.1:0-16746 GCA_036502345.1 Pseudonocardiaceae bacterium
GCCAGGTCGCCCCGGCTGGCGACCCGGACCAGATCGCGGTGTCGTCCATCGAGGGCTACGGCGCGCCGATCATTGACATCATGCACTGGTGGATGGACGCCCCGCTGACGTCCGTGGTCGGCACCATGCGCAACTTCGTGCCGAACCGGGTGCTGCGCGACACCGGCCAGATGACCCGGGTCAACATCGACGACGGCGACATGTGGATCGCCGAGTTCGGCGGCGGACGGCTGGCATCCGTGCAGTCCTCGTACGTCACGGTCGGCAACTACCCGGGCATCGAGGTGCGGATCTACGGCTCGGAGGGCGCGATCATCGTCCGGCTGGTCGAGGAGTTCGGCATCTGTCAGACCATCAGGACCGCGACGAAGGACTCGGTGGAGTTCGTGGAGCAGGAGATCCCGCAGCGGTTCTTCCCCGAGGGTGGCCACTCCCGTGAGCCGTGGCCGTTCCTGTTCTACTCCAGCCTGCTGAAGGACTTCGCCACCGAAATTCTGGACGGCAGCCCCACGAACCAGGGCAATTTCCGGCAGGGTGCTCTCGTGCAGCAGACGATCAACGCTTTCGAGCGCGCCCACCGGACCAGGGCGTGGGTCGACTTCCCGGTGGACGTCCCACGACCGGAATGACAGCGTGGAGCGTCGCCCCATCAGCGAGCCCCATCGAGCAAGGAGAACGACCACGTGGCGCCCTCATCGCCTGCCGGACGAGCGAAAGACAAGTCCGTGCTCAGACACCTGTCACTGCCCGAATCCGTTCACGAGATCCTGCGTTCCCGGATCCTGAACAACGAGATTCCCGCAGGGGCGCCGCTGTTGGAGGGCGCGCTCGCCGAGGAGTTCGGCGTCAGCCGGACCACGATCCGGGCGGCCATGCGTGAACTGCAGGCCGAGCGGCTGATCGACATCGCCCCACGCAGGGGCAGCACCGTGATCCGGATGTCGGAGACCGACGCGTTAGAGGTCTGCTTCGCCCGCTACACACTGGAGGCCGTGTCCCTCAAGGGGCTGACCAAGGCCAGGCGCAAGGACATCGGCGACCGGATGGACGAGGTGCTGCAGGTGATGAACCTGTGTGCCGCGAAGGGTGATCTGGCCGGCATGGTGGAGGCCGACACCGACCTGCACAGGGTGGTCGTCGAAGCGTCCGGCCATCCGCTGATCGTGGAGATGTGGGCGGGCCTGAACGGCCAGATGGGCGCGTTGATGCGCTCATCTCTAGATCGGCAGCGGATAGAACTGGACGAAACGGTGCGGCGGCATGCGGAGCTGATCGCAGCCTTCCGGGACCAGCCGGTCGCTGCCGTCGACGCGGCCCTGCGTGAGCACTACATCCGCACCGATCTGGAAGTCCAGTGAGCACGAAACCGATCCGCTGGGCCGTGCTGGGCACGGCCAACATCGCCGCCAAGGCGTTCCTGCCCGCGATGCGCGCAGCCGGCCACACCGCTGTCGCCGTGGGCAGCCGGGATCCCGAGCGGGCCGGTGCGTGGGCGACCGAGAACAGCGTCGGCCGCGCGGTGAGCTACGCGGACGCGATCTCGGCCGACGACGTGGACGCCATCTACATCGCGGTGCCCAACGACCAGCACGTGCGACTGGCCGCACAGGCGGCCGCCAGCGGCCGCCCTGTGGTCTGCGAGAAGCCGCTCGGGCTGGACGCCGGTGAGGTCGACACGCTGTTGGCGCAGGTGGGCGATGCCCGGCTGTGGGAGGCGTTCGTCTTCCCGTTCCACCCGCAGACCGCGCTGCTCGTACAGTTGTGTGCGGCTGACGGGCCGATCGGTGGCGTGCGGGAGATCATCTCGGAGTTCCACTTCCGGGTCACCAGGGTCGAGAACATCCGCTGGCAGCCGGTCAACGGCGGCGGCGCGCTGCTGGACGTCGGGTGCTACCCGATCCGGCTGGCCCGGCTGCTGTTCGGCACCGAGCCGTCCTCGGCGGCGGCCGAAGCCGTCGTGGCCGAATCCGGTGTCGACGCCGAGTTCGCCGCTGTCCTGGCGTTTCCCGACGCGCAACGGCTGATCTTCTCGGTCGGCATGCGCAGGGCGCCGTCGACGTACACCCGGGTGATCGGTGACGACGGTGAGCTGCGGGTGAGCAATCCCTTCCACCCCACCGAGAACGACACGGTCGAGCTGTGGCGCGGCGGTCAGCTGGTCCAGACGTGGCCTGCCGACCCGGCCCGCGCGTTCCAGTACGCCATCGAGCATGTCGCCGACGTGGTCAACGGCGCTGAACCGAAGCACCTGGCGGCCACCGACTCGCCCGGTAACGCCCGTGCGCTGGACCTGGTGCGGGCGGCCGTTCGATGAGCGAGACGATCCTCATCACGAGCTTCGTCGAGCCCGACCTGGTCGAGCGGATCCGGTCGGCGTGGGACGGCGAGGTGTTCTACCAGCCGCGTCTGGTGCCCAGCCCCAGGTACGTCGCCGACCACGGTGGCGTCCAGCCGGAGCTGGACGAAGCGGGCGAAGCGGAATGGCGGGACCTGCTCGGCAGGGCCGAGATCTGCTTCGACTTCGACTGGTGGCAGCCCGGTCAGTTGCTGGCGAACTGCCCGAAGCTGCGCTGGGTGCAGGCGACCAGCGCCGGCATCGGCGGGTTCGTCCGGCGCTTCGGGCTGGACCAGGGCGACCTCGTGTTCACCACGGCGGCCGGCACCCACGCCGTGCCGCTCACCGAGTTCGCGCTGACCGGCGCGCTGTACCTGATCAAGGGCGTCCCGGAACTGCTGGACCGGCAGCGTCGGCACAACTGGTCGCGCTACACAACCCATGCGCTGCACGGCAAGCACGTGACAGTGGTCGGGCTCGGTCAGATCGGCAGGCACGCCGCCACGACGTTCGCGGCGCTCGGCACCCACGTCACCGGCGTCGCCCGGCCCGGCGGCAGCAGCCCCGAACTGTCCGGTGTCCTGGTGGTCGACACCGATGCGCTGGACACCGTGCTGCCAGGCACCGACGTGCTGATCCTGACCACGCCGCTGACCCCGGAGACCACCCACCTGATCGACCGGCGGCGACTCGACCTGCTGCCGGCCGGTGCCGTGGTGATCAACATCAGCCGTGGCCCGGTGATCGACCAGGCCGCGCTGGTGGACGTGCTGGCCGAGGGCAGGCTCGGCGGCGCGGCCCTCGATGTCACCGATCCCGAGCCGCTGCCCGCCGACTCGCCGCTGTGGGACCGGTCGGACGTGCTCATCTCGCCGCACTCCGCGTCCACGCTGGCCAGCGAGAACGCCGTGCTCGTCGACCTGTTCACCGACAATCTGGCCCGCTGGCGGGACGGCCGCCCGCTGCGCAACGTGTACCGGCCCGACCTCGGCTACTGACCCGGCTACAGAACTCGGCTACTGAAGGAGAGCGCTTGTGTCCGCCCCGATCACGGGAACCTGGTTCGTCTGCCCGACGCCGTTCGACAACAGCGGCACCGTCGACACCGACAGCATCAAGTCGCTGGTCGACGCCGCTGTCGACTGGGGCGTCGACGGACTGACGGTGCTTGGTGTGATGGGGGAGGCCACCTCGCTGACCGACGCCGAACGGCACGAGGTGCAGCGTGCGTTCATCTCGGCAGCGGCGGGCCGGGTGCCGGTGGCCGTCGGCTGCTCGTCGCCGTCGGCGACCGTGACGGCGGCCCGGATCGGTTCGGCCGTGGGTGCCGGTGCGGCGGCAGTGATGGTGTCGGCACCGACGCTGGCCCGGGACACCGACCAGATCGGCCCGTTCTTCGCAGCGGCGGCCACCGGCGCCGGCGTGCCGGTGATCGTGCAGGACGAGCCTGCGGCCACGGGTGTCACGATGCCGGTGTCCTCGCTGATCGCCGCGCTCGACGCGTGCGGCAGCACGATCGTCAAGCTGGAGGACCCGCCCACCCCGCCGAAGATCACCAGGCTGCTCACAGCCAGGGCAGGTCTGACGGTGTTCGGCGGGCTCGGTGGAGTGAGCGCGTTCTGGGAACTGCGCCGCGGCGGTGCCGGCACGATGACCGGGTTCGCGTTCCCGGAGATCCTGCGTGAGCTGCGGCTGCGCTTCGAGGCGGGCGACATCACAGGAGCCGGCAGGCTGTTCGACCGCTACCTGCCCTACATCGCCTACGAGGGCCAGCCGGTCGTCGGCCTCGGCATCCGCAAGGAGGTGCTGCGCAGGCGCGGCGCGATCGCGAGTGCCCGCACCCGCAGCGGAGCGAGGCTGGGCGACGACGCGCTCGCCGAACTGGACGAGGTGCTGGGTCGGGTCGGGCTGAAGGCAGTGCGCGCGCCCCACGCGGTGACGGCGTGACCGGCAGGCGGGCGGTCGTCGGCGGAGCGGGCTCCGGGCTGGGCAGGGCGTCCGCCGAGTCGTTGGCCCGCGCCGGCATGGACCTGCTGCTGTGGTCGCGCGGCCAGGACGCGCTGGACGAGTTGGCCGCCGACCTGCGGGCGGCCCATGGCGTCACCGTGCACGTGGTGACCGCCGACGCCGCTGATCCCACGGCAGCGCAGACGGTCGCCTCGGCTGCCGAGGAACTGCTCGGTGGCGTCGACGTCTGCGTGCTCAACGCGGGCGGCCCACCGCCGTGCCCACCGGACCGGACCGACGCCGCCGAGTGGCAGCGGACGTTCCAGTTGCTGGCCACCACCCCGATCGACCTGGCCACCAGGCTGCTGCCCGGCATGCGGGAACGCGGCTACGGCCGGATCGTGGCCGTGTTGTCCTCCGGGGTGCGGGAGCCGTTGCCCGAACTCTGCTACTCGAACTCGGGCCGCGCGGCGCTGACCGCGTGGCTGAAGACGGTGGCCGGTGTGGTCGCCGCCGACGGCGTGACGGTGAACGGCGTGCTGCCCGGCCGGATCGCCACCCCACGCGTCGCGTCGCTGGACAAGGGCCGGGCGCAGCGGCTGGGCATCGAGATCGGCGAGGTGCAGGCGCAGAGCGAGGCCGGCATCCCGATGCACCGCTACGGCACGCCGGACGAGTTCGCCGCCGTGGTCGGTTTTCTGGGCGGCGAGTCCGCGTCCTACGTCACCGGTTCGTTCATCTCGTGCGACGGCGGTATGGCGCGGAGCACGCTGTGAACGCCATGGTCGGCCACCGTGCGGCGACCATCCCCGGGTCCGGTATCCGGGCCGTGGCGGCAGCCGCGTGGGCCCGGCCGGGCACCGTGCACCTGGAGTTCGGTGAGCCCGCCTACGACACCGCCGCACACATCATCGAGGCGGCCGACCGCGCGGCGAAGGCAGGCCGCACGCACTACGGGCCGACCGCTGGCCTGCCCGAGTTCCGCGAGGCGATAGCGGTGAAACTGTTGCGGGACAACGGATGGGCCGAAGCCGATCCGGCCGACGTCGTCGTGACGTCCGGCGGGGTCGGCGGGCTGTTCGCCTCCTACAGTGCGATCCTGGACGACGGTGACGAGATCCTGGTGCCCGATCCCGGCTGGCCGAACTTCTCGGCCATCGCGTACTCGGTCGGGGCCCACCCGGTCGGCTACGCGCTCGATCCGGTCACCGGCGGGCCGCCCTCGTCCGACACTCTCGATCGCCTGATCACGCCACGCACCAGGGCGATCCTGGTGAACAGCCCGGCGAACCCGACCGGTGCCGTGTGGAGCGCCGACCAGTTGGCCATGGTCGGCAACTGGGCCGGTGCCAACGGGCTGTGGGTGATCTCCGACGAGTGCTACGACCGGCTCGGCTTCGACGGCCCACCGGCCGGCATGGCGACCAGCGCACCGGAAGCGCGGACGGTGTCGGTGTTCTCGCTGTCCAAGTCCTACGCGATGACCGGCTGGCGGGTCGGCTACAGCGTGGCGCCGCCGGATCTGGCCGCCGCGATGACGCGGGTGCTGGAGGCGATGGCGTCCTGCGTGAGCACGGTCGGCCAGTTGGCCGGCGTTGCCGCGCTGTCCGGGCCGCAGGAGTCGGTCGACGCGATGCGCGGCACCTACCGGGCCACCCGGGACGACGCCGTGGCCACCTGTGACCGGCTCGGCCTGAGCTACCTGCCGCCCGGCGGCGCCTTCTACCTGTGGCTGCGGTTGCCCGAGCACATCAAGGACGCGCAGCGGTTCGCGTTCGACCTGGTGGAGCGCCGGGGGATCGCGGTCGCGCCGGGGCCCGCGTTCGGCCGGGCAGGTGCGGGACATGTGCGGGTGTCGCTGGCGGCGACCAGCGCCGACGTGACGGCCGGTCTGGCCGCGATCAGTGCCGAGTTGGAGGAGGGTGTCCGATGAGCGCACACGACTGGGGCGATCTGGCCACCGACCGGAGTGCCGACGTCGTTCTTGATCTCGTATTGTCGACACTCGACAATAGCGTCGACTACGCCGATGTCCGGCTGGTCGAGGGCGAGGAACTGCGGGTCTACCACCAACTCGGCCACGACCCGGACGAGCGCGTCGAGCACACCATCGGCATCGGTGTCCGGGTGCTGTGCGACGGAGCATGGGGCTTCGCGTCGATGCCGCTCTTTGCCGCGGCCACCCCGGCGGTGGTCGCCCGACGCGCGCTGGCCGTCGCGAAAGCCGGTGTCGGCTCAGGTCCGCCCGTCCGGCTACCGGCCCGCGAACCACACAGCGGCAGTTACGCGACAGCCGTGGACATCGACCCGTTCGCCGTCGGTGCCGCCGAGCGGGATGCGTTGCTGCAGGCGGTACTCGCCGAGGCAGCCGCCCCGGCGGGCGTCGTCAGCGTGCAGTGCGGCATCAACGCGAAACGGCAGCACCGGCACTTCGCGTCCACCGAGGGCTACCGCCAGCACCAGCACCTCGTGGAGACCGGCGGCATGGTCGTCGCGCTGGCCGCCGCGGACGGCGAGGTCCAGCGGCGCAGCTACCCCAACTCGTTCCACGGCAACACCGGTGGCAGCGGGTGGGAGTTCGTGGTGTCCCTCGACCTGCCGGCCAACGCGGCCCGCGTCGGCGAGGAGGCCGTGCGACTGCTGACCGCGCCGGTGGCGCCGGCCGGTGTCGACGACCTGGTCATCGGCGCACAGCAGGTGTCGCTGCAGATCCACGAGTCGGCGGGCCACGCGCTGGAACTGGACCGGATCCTCGGCGACGAGCGCAACTTCGCCGGCACGTCGTTCATCCAGGCAACCGACGTCGGCTCGCTGCGGTACGGATCACCGGCCGTCTCGATCATCTCCGACCCGACCGTGCCGGGCACGCGGGGCAGCTTCGCCTTCGACGACGAGGGCACGCCGGCCAGGCGGGTCCGGCTGATCGACGACGGCATCGTGCGGAACACGCTGTCCACACGGGACTCAGCGGCACGGGCGGGGCTGGAGGTCACCGGTGCGGCACGCAGCGACGGCTGGGGCTACCTGCCGGTCTGCTTCTCCACCCACGTCTACCTGGAACCCGGCTCGGGCTCGCTGGACGAGATGCTGGACCGGCTCGGCAACGGCTACTACATCGACGACAACCGCAGCTGGTCGATCGACAACCGGCGACTGAACTTCCAGTTCGGCACCGAGGTCGCCTACGAGGTGCGCAACGGCCGCAAGGGAAAACTGCTGCGCGACTTCTCCTACGGCGGCGTGACACCTCAGTTCTGGAACAGCGTGGAAGCCGTTGCCGGGCCTGAGGAACTGCGCATCTTCGGCTATCCGTGCGGCAAGGGCGAACCGAAGCAGTGGGGCTTCCTCAGCCACGCGGCGGCGCCGCTGCTGGCTCGTGGCATCAGGACGGGAGTGGCATGACAACCGAACTCGCTCCGCCGCTGGCGCCCGACGATCTGCTGAGCACCATCGACACCGCGGTGCGCAGCGGGGCGGCAGACGACATCGAGATCGCCGTCCTCGCCCGGGCGGGCCAGTACACCCGGTTCGCCGGTGACGTGATCCACCAGCCGCAGGACATCACCGAGGTGCAGTACCTCGTCCGGGCGGTGGTCGACGGGCACGCGTATCGCACGGCGACAACGGTGGCCGGGCACCTGGACTCCGCCGTGCGCACCGCTGCTGCCGGCGCGCGGAACCGGGCCAAGGCGGTCGGGCAGCCGGGCCACACGGAGATCAGCGGTCCGGAACCCGACGCCACTGTCGGCCCGCTCTGGTTCGACGATGTGGCGGCGTTCGACGCCGAGGCACGGGTCGCCGCCGCCCGCTCCGCGATCGCGGCTGCCGGTGCCGCGGGTGGCGAGGCGGCCGGCATGTTGGGCCGCGCTGTCACCCAGCAGGCGGTGGCCACCAGCCGGGGCCTGTTGCGAGCGACGGTGGCCAGCGAGGCATCGGGCAGCCTGACCGTGACGGTGGCCGACGGCACAGCGCACTGGATCGACCTGTCCCGGTCGGCTTCGCGGATCCAGGTTGCCGATTCGGTGGCCAGGACCATCGACCAGGCGGTGGCCTCCCGTGGCCGCGTGGCGTTGCCGCCCGGTACCTACGAGGTCGTGCTCGGCGCCGAGGCGGTCGGCGAGTTGTTGCAGTTCCTGCCGGCGCTCGGCTTCTCCGGTGAGCTCGCCGTGGCCGGTATGGGCCTGTCCGCGCTGCGGCACGGCGAGCAGGTGGCGGCCGCGTTGGTGGACGTCGCCGACGATGCCGGCGCCGATGTCGGGCTGCCGATCGGCTTCGACGTCGAAGGTGTCACCAAGCGCCGGGTCGTGTTCTTCGACCACGGCAGGGTCGGTGACCCGGTGACCGACCGGGCGATCGCCGCCGCCCTCGGCACCCCGTCCACCGGCCACGCGCACATCGCACGCGAACAAGTGCCGCAACCGGCCGCGGCGAACATCGTGATGGCGCCCGGCAAGTGGACCGAGACCGAGCTGATCGCCGGCGTCGAGCACGGTGTCTACATCCAGCGCTTCTGGTACACCCGGCTGGCCGACCGCGTGGCCGGGATGATCACCGGAGTCACCAGGGATGCCTGCTTCCTGATCGAGAACGGCAGGCTCACCACCCCACTGGAGGGCATGCGGTTCACCCAGTCGGTGCCCGGCTGCCTGGCCGGCGTGTCGGCCGTGGGCAGTGAAGTCCGGTCCCAGCCGGTGATGAACGTGTGGAACGGCGCGACATCGGCGCCACCCGTCCGCGCCGCCGCGTTCCGCCTTGGCGCCGCTCCCATCGAAGGAGTCAGATGACAACCGCGATGTCGCTCGCGACCAACGCGCAGCGCCTGGTCCGACAACCGCTGCGGGGCGAGGTGTGGCCGCCGCTGGCCGACCGGCACGCCTACCGGGTGGACGCCGACGGCACGCCGTTCGTGCTGCCCGGCATGGGTGGTGTCACGCTCGGCGTGCACCCCGGTGACGTGGCCACCGGCTACGCCGCCGACCACCTGGAACCGGGACTGTCCGTTCGGCACCGCTCGGCGGGCCCGAACTACGCGCTGCAGTTCCTGAGCTGCGTCGGCAACCGGGTCACCGTGCGGTCGGGGCCGGCGGCCGGGGCGACCGGGCGCGTGGTCGGCCAACACGCCTACGTGCTCGCCGACCTCGCGGAGTCCGATCTTGAGCAGGTCGCGTCCGGGGACACGGTCGACGTGCTGGCGTGCGGCCAGGGTCTGCGGCTGGAGGAGCACCCGACCATCGTCGTCAAGAACACCGATCCCGGGCTGCTGGCCGGGCTCGGCGTGCACACCAGGGACGACGGGCGCCTGGTCGTCCCCGTGGCGGCCCGCGTACCCGCGAGTGCGGTCGGTGCCGGCGCCGGCATGGTGTCCGAGTACGCCAACACCGACCTGATGGGTGCCTACGCGGGCCAGGGCGACGATCTGTCGCTCGGCCTCGAGTCACTGCGCATCGGGGACATCGTGGCGCTGGAGGACCAGGACCATCGCTACGGCCGGGGGTGGCGACCCGGGTGGCTGACCATCGGCGTGATCAGCACCGGCCACTGCCGGCTGTTCGGTCACGGACCCGGCCCGAGTTCGCTGCTGTCCGGGCCTGCTGACGCGTTTCACCTGATTGACGAGGACGAGGCCAACGTGCGGATCGCCTTCGCAGCGATGGACGGTGCGGCATGAGCGACTGGACTCCGGTAGCGACCAACCTCGGCGGGATCGTGGAGACGCCCGAGTTGGCCAGCACGCCGCATCGCCTGGACATCGACGGGAAGCCGTACGTGCCGACCGGTGACGGCGGCGTCGTGCTCGGCGTGCGCCTCGGCGACGGCGTGTTCGCCACCGATGCCGACCACGCGGCGCCCGGCGCCTGCCTGGTGCACCGCGAACAACCGGCCCGGCACGCGCTCACTTCCTATGCGTGCCTTGGCAATCCGGTGACGGTACGTACCGGCGCGGCGGCCGGTGAGCATGGTGTCGTGCTGGGCAAGCGCGGCGAACTCGGCAGGGTGATCGCCTGCTTCGAGCCGGACGTGCTGGAACGGCTGGCGCCGGACGACGCCGTCGTCGTGCGTGGCTACGGGCAGGGCGCACGGGTACCGGGGCAGCACGCCGTCGAGATGTGCAACATCGCGCCCGGTGCGCTGTCGCTGCTGCCGATCGAGACCGGCGGTGACCGCGTTGGTGTGTCGGTGCGGGCCACGATCGCGTCCCGGGTGATCGGCAACGGTGTCGGCAGGCCCGTCGAGCAGTGGGATCTGGACATCCAGGTCGACGTCGAGACGGCAGCCGCCGTCGGCTTGGTCGATCTGGTGCTCGGTGACCTGGTCGCGGTGGACGACCTCGACGTCCGGCACAACGCCGGCTATCGCAGCGGCTACCTCACCGTGGGCATCATCGTGCACGGCGGCAGCCCGCAGCCGGGGCACGGTCCTGGGTTGATGCCGATCCTGTGTGGACCGGCCGATGCCTTCGACATCAGGGTCGACGCCGCACACCAGGGCCTGACCGAGGCCGCGCTGCTCGGCTACCGCGACCAATGACGATCCGCAGGGCGGTCGCCGCTCCCTGCTTCGCCGACGACCCGATGGACCTGGTGGCGCTCGCCGTCGAGGCGGAGGCTGCCGGGTTCGACGGGTTCTTCATCTGGGACCACATGGTCTTCGCCAATGACGGCATGGGCCCTTCGATCGTCGACCCGTGGGCGGTGTTGTCCGTCGCCGCGGCGCGGACGTCGTCGATCGTGCTCGGGCCGATGATCACGCCGGTGCCCAGGCGGCGGCCCTGGGTATTGGCACGGCAGACCGCGACACTCGACCGTATTGCCGGCGGTCGGACGGTCTTCGGTGTTGGTATCGGTTCGCCGGCACACGGCGACTTCGGCATCTTCGGCGACGAAACCGACGCCCGTACACGTGCCGCCATGCTGGACGAGGGGCTCGATGTGTTGGCCGGCCTGTGGACCGGGGAACCGTTCCAGTTCCACGGCGAGCACTACTCGATCAGCGAAGTGCGGTTCCGGCCCACTCCGGTGCGGAAGATCCCGGTCTGGGTCGGTGGCGTGCTGCCCGCCGTAGCGCCGATGCGGCGGGCAGCACGCTGGCACGGCGCCGTGCCGATCCGGTTCGCCGACGGCGGTCTGGCCCGTCCGTCGGCGGCCGACATCGCGGGCGTGCGCGACCTCGTGCTCGACCAGCGTGGCTCGCTGGACGGCTACGACTTCGTGGTGTGGGCCGAAGTGGCCGCGGATCCGGTGGCGGTGCTGGCCGAACTGCCGGCCTACGCCGACGCCGGTACCACGTGGTGGATCGAAACGGCCAAGCCGGAACCCGACTGGTACGCGAACCTGCGCCGGCGCATCGCTATGGGCCCTCTTGGTTCGGTGACTTCTGAAGGAGGCAGCAGTGGATCTGCGTTATGACTATGCGGGCAAGGTCGTGGTGGTCACCGGGGCCGCGCGAGGTGTCGGCCGGGCGATAACGCACGCCTTCGTGGCGGCGGGCGCGCGGGTGGTCGCCGCCGACCGGGATGCCTCCGGGCTGGCGGAGACCGTTCGTGACCTCGGCGACGCGGCTGTCGCTGTCGTCGGTGACATCACGACGGAGGCGGGTGCGCAGTCGATCGTGACGGCGGCGCCGGAACGGTTCGGGCGGCTGGACTTCTGCGTCAACAACGCCGCGGTCGCACCGCACGCGGCATTGCTGGACGAGCGCGTCGAGGTGTGGGACACCGTGTACGCGGTCAACTGCCGGGGCACGTTCCTGATGACCCAGGCCGCCGCGCGGGCGCTGATCGCGCAGGGCTCGGGTGGACGGATCGTCAACTTCTCGTCCGGCGTGAGCAGCAGGGGATCGGCCGGTGCTGCCGCCTACGCGAGCAGCAGGGCGGCGACGGAGAGCTTCACCAGGGTAGCCGCCGTCGAACTCGCGGTGCACGACATCCTGGTCAACTGCGTCAGCCCCGGTCTGATCGACACCCAGCCCAAGCCGCTGCCGCCGTCGATGGCCGAATCGCTCGGCCGGCGGATTCCGGCACTGCCGCTGGCCAGGCCCGGTGAGCCGGACGAGGTGGCGCAGTTGGTGCTGTGGCTGTGCTCGTCCGGGTCCACGTACATGTCAGGTGCCGTGATCCCGATCGACGGCGGCGCGGGCGTCGGCAGCCGAGCAGGCGCGGCCATCGTGGACGAGGACGTGCGCTACGACTGGGTCACCGGCCGCACCCGCTGAAGAGACGACTATCCGGCTTTCGACACCGACGAGTCGGCATTCGGTGCGGGCGAAGCGAGTGCCGCCCGCGGCGAGTCGACCCTCGGCGTGGGCATGTCGTCGCTTGCCGTGGGTGAGTCGGCTGTCGGACGATGAGTTGGCGTTTGGCGCTGGCGAGTCGGCTGTTGGGCGGCGTGAGTTGGCGTCTGGTGCGGGTGATGCGATGGGCTGCGCCTGGCGTGTCGACGTCCGGCGTCGGTGAGTCGACTGTCGGGCGCGATGAGTTGGCCTTTGGCGCGGGCGTGTCGACCGCCGTGCTCAGTGGGTCGCTGCCCGGGTGTGGGCGCCGCTAGCTGCGGGCCTGGCGTGTCGACGTTCGGCGCGAGTGCGTCGGCTGTTGGGTGGCGAGTTGGCGTTCGGCGCTGGTGTGTCGACTGTCTGATGCGGTGATCGGGCGTCCGGCGGGTGGGCGATGTGTTTGGCTGCGCCTGGCGAGTCGACCCCCGGCGCGGGTGAGTCGACTGTTGGGCGTGACGAGTTGGCCTTTGACGCGGGCGTGTCGACCGCCGCACCCGGTGAGTCGCTCCCGGGCGTGGGCGCCGCTAGCTCCGCGCCCGGCGAGTCGACCTCCGGCGCCGGTGGGTTGCCTGCTCGGCGCCGCGAACCGACCCCTGTCGTGCGTGAGTCGACCCTATCCTCGTGAGTCGATGCCTCCCACGCGCGCGTCGACCCCTGCGTCGGGCGAGTCGACCGCTGGCGTGGCTGAGTTGGCGTTTGGCGCGGGCGAAGTGGCGAGCGTCGGGTGCGGCCGAGTCGTCCGTCGGTCATGGGTGGCGGCCCAGTCCACCGCTCGCATCGGCCGCCACCGACCGACATCGCGTTGCTGCGTCAGCCGTCAGGCCGCCAGTGCGGCGTAGCGGCCGTTGTCCTGCAGCAGGGTCGTGTGGGTCCCGGTCTCGATGACGTGACCGTGGTCCAGGACGGCGATCTGGTCGGCGTCGCGCACGGTGGACAGCCGGTGCGCGATGGTGATCGTGGTCCTGCCCTGCGCCAGGGCGTCGAACGCCTGCTGCACGGCACGTTCGGTCTCGGTGTCCAGCGCGCTGGTCGCCTCGTCCAGGACCAGCACCCTCGGGTTGCGCAGCAGCGTGCGCGCGATCGCGATGCGCTGCTTCTCGCCGCCGGAGAACCGGTGGCCCCGGGAGCCGACCATGGTGTCGTAGCCCTCCGGGAGCCCGCTGATCAACTCGTGGATCTGGGCGGCGCGGGCTGCGTCCTCGATCTCGTCGTCGGTCGCGGTGGGCCTGGCGTAGCGCAGGTTCTCGCGGACCGTGGTGTGCAGGAGGTAGGTCTCCTGGCTCACCACGCCGACGATCTCGGCCAGGTCGGCCAGCCGCAGCCTCCGGATGTCGATGCCGTCGATCGTGATGGTGCCCTTGGTGGGGTCGTAGAGGCGGGCGACCAGCGAGGCCAGCGTGGTCTTGCCCGACCCGGTCTCGCCCACCAGGGCCATCGTCGTACCGGCCGGCACGTCGAGGTTGGCATCGGCCACGGCGGGCGTCTCGGAGCCGGCATACGTGAGGCTGACGTGCTCGAAGCGCACGTGCCCCGCGACCTCCGAAATGTCGATGTCGATCGGGTCGGCAGGCTCGTCGATCTCGACGGGCAGGTCGAGGTACTCGAAGATGCGGGCGAACAGCGCCAGCGAACTGATCACCGAGACGCTCGTGTTCAACAGGCCGGTCAGCGGTCGGAACAGCGTGCTCTGCAGGGTGGTGAAGGCGATCAGGGTGCCGATGGTCATCGTGCCGGCGGTGATGGGCAGGCCTGCGCTGAGGTAGATGATCGCGGGGATGGCGGCGAACATGATGCTCAGCCAGGACATCCGCCAGCGGCCTGCCAGGCTGGAGCGCAGTTCCAGATCGATCAGCAGGGCGGAGGACCTGGTGAAGCGCTCGACCAGCGACGGGCCGGTGCCCATCGTCTTGGCAAGCTGAACGCCGTTGATCGACAGGCCCTCCTCGATGGTGACGTTGAGATTGGCCAGTTCGCGCTGCTGCTCGGTGGTGATGGCGCGGCGCATCCTGGCCACCTTGCGGGTCAGGTAGGCCGCGGGCGGCATCACGACGAGCGAGATCAGCGACAGGCGCCAGGACAGCGCGGCCATGGCGACGGCGGTCGCGACGGCTGTGGTCAGGTTGGAGGCGATCGACGTGGCGGTCGAGGTCACCACGGATTCCATGCCACCGATGTCGTTGGTGATGCGGGACTGCACCTCACCGGTGCGGGTCCTGGTGAAGAACGCGATCGACTGGCGCTGCAGGTGGCCGAACACGCTGGTCCGCAGGCCGTGCATGAGGCGCTGGCCGACCTTCGTGCTGATCCACGTCTGCACGACGCCGAGCGCGGAGGTGAGCGCGGCCACGGCGACCATGCCGATGACCAGGAGGACCAGCAGGTGCAGGTTCTTCTCCGGCAGGGCCTTGTCGATCACCGCCCGGAGCAGGAACGGGGAGGCCAGGCCGACGACGGAGGAGGCCACGATGATGACGGTGACGATCGACAGCGGCCATCGGTAGGGCAGGAACAGGCGGCCGATGCGGCGTAACGAGACCTCGCGGGCCTGCGCCTTCTCATCGGCGGTGACGGTTTTCGGGTTGCGGTGGCGGGCCGGTCTGGCCGCCTCGCGTTGGGTGGTGGGGGTTGCCAAGAGTGTGTCCCTTCGGTTGATCCAACATAGTGAGGTAACCTCACTATGAGGCTACAACAGGAGCGACCGGGAGGCTATTCCGTTGAGCGAGGGCAGCGCCGAGACCACCGAGGACTCGCTGGCCGATGCCTTCCGGTCGGTCGCGCGTCGGCTGCGGCAGGCGGCGATGGAGTCACTGGCCCGCTGGGACATCACTCCGTCCCAGTTCAGAGCGTTGCGGGTGCTGATGCGCCACGACGCCATGCGCCCGTCGGAGCTGTCAGAACACCTGCGGATCGCCCCACGCTCCACCACCGAGGTGCTGGACGGACTGGAGGCGAAAGGCCTGGTCGAGCGCAGGCCGGACCCGCAGGACCGGCGCGCCACTCTGGTGGTGCCGACCGGGCACGGCACGGAGATCGCCGCGAAGATCGGCGCCGACCGGGGCAGCGAAGCGGAACGCGTCTTCGACCGGCTCAGCCCGACCGACAGGGCCCACCTGGCCCGCATCCTGCGCGAACTCCTGGACTGATCCCTCAGGCCGCGGCTGGTCGGTGCTGGCTGGCCGTGGGCGCTCGGTAGGCGAGCAGGATCACGCCCGCGACCAGGACGGTCAGGGTGATCGCCTCGCCGAGTACGGACAGCGTGCCCATGCGCACCGTCTCGCCGAGCCACAGCATGCCGACCACGAGCGCGGTCAACGGCTCGCCGACGGTGAGCACCGCGAGCGCGGGCGGCAGCGTGACACCCGTGTGGAAGGCGTTCTGCGTCAACACGAAACCCAGCGGACCGCACACGACGATGAGGTACACCGGCCATTCGGCCAGCAGCGCCATCAGTCCGTGCGCCGCCGTCTGGGTGGCCAGCTTGGCCAGGCCCGCCGTGACGCCGTAGAGCATGCTGGCCGCTGCCGACAGGCAGAGCGTGCGGACGCGACCCTTGCTGCGCACCGCGACGACCACACAGGCGGCGAGCAGCGCGAGCACCGTCACCGCCGATCCCACGACCGTGCCCCTGGTGGACGTGCCGCTGCCGTTGCCCGGCTTCGCGATGACCAGGAACGCCACCATGCCACCGACACACAGCGCTGCGCCCAGCGACACCATCCAATCAGGACGTTGCCGGTGCAGCACCTGCGAGGACAGCACCGCGACCGCCAGGGTGGTCACCAGGATCGACTGCACGAGCACCAGCGGCCCGGTCGCCAGCGCGACACACTGCAACAGCAGGCCGGCCACGGTGAACGCCAACGACACCGACCAACTCCGCTGCCGGGACAGGTCCGCGAGCAGGTTCGCGTTGATGGCATCACGATGCCGCACCCGCCGCGCGGCGCGATGCTGCAATGCCCATGCCACACCGAGACTTCCGGCGGCCGCCAACGCGGCTGGCACGGCAATGACCAACAGGGACATCGTCATTTGCTGCGGGATACTAGCCTAGGCCCAATGCCGGTCGGTTAGTTCACGGGCGCCCTGTAGCCTGCTGTTTGTGGATCTTGAGGCAGGTGCGGGAACCCGCCACGGGTTGGCCGACCAGGCAGCGATCGGTGTGCTCACCCGGACGTTTCCGGTGGAGTTGGTCG
>DASXYT010000402.1:0-39417 GCA_036502345.1 Pseudonocardiaceae bacterium
GTACGTGAAGACGTACAAGGAGCTCATCGAGACCACGGAGTGGGAGAAGTACGGCAGGGGCAAGGACGAGCGTTGCAACAACTGCATGGCGCACTGCGGCTACGAGCCGAGCGCCGTGCTGGCCACCATGGGCTCCCTGAAGGAGTCCATCAGGGCAATGCGAGAGCAGTGACCTGACAGATCCCCTTCGACCCGATCCGCCATCGTCTCACGGTTGCGATCGGGGCGAAGGGGAACCCCTGGTCGAGCCACACGTTGATGAACCCGCAGCCTCAGCTGTCGATCCTCAGGCCTTCGACGTCGGCCAGTTCGCCCAGGTCGAAGACATAGCTGCTGTTTCGGTCCAACAGGGTTTGGATCTTCTGTTCGTCGAAGCCGATCTCCTTGAGCAGGCAGGCTCGGACGATCCAGCGGAAGGCCTGCTCCACCCGGTGTCGGTAGACCGCGCCCGGGTTACTCTGCGAGTTCGGATGGGCCAGGCCGTTGCGGATGTCCTTGACCGCCTTGATGAAGTGCGGCATGGCGTCCAGGATGTCCCGGCCGACCGGACCCGAGTACTCGATCAGCTTGCTCAGCTGGTCGTGCTGCGGGAAGTAGTTGCCGCCCTTGATGACCCTGGTGGCGTATTCCTGCAACTCGCCGTCGGAGACCCACTCCTTGATGATCTCGACGATACCGTTGATCTGATCCTGCTTGTACGGCTGTTCCTTGAACTTGCGCCGATGGAACGCGTCCGCCGCCCGCGTCACGGCCAGGAAGGTGTTGTCCGTCCACTCGAACGGTGCGTACTGCGTGGCGAGCAACTGCTGGATCGTGTGGCGATGGGTCTCGCTGACATCGAACCAGGTTGCGAAGAAGCCGCTCGACTGGCCCGTGTCGGAAAGGGTGAACAGCATCTGCGCCTGCTCCAGCAGGCGCACGGGGTTCTTCCTGAGCAGGTGAACCGATCGGAATGCCAGCGACACCATGACGTCGTCCGGATCGCCCGCCGCGTGGACGCGGACGTCCTCGAAGGCCGATGCCGTCGACGTGGCGAGTGACAGGAAGTCGTTCAGCGGGGTGACGTAACTCTGCGTCAGGCTGAGCCAGTCGGCTGGCTCGGCAAGTTCCACCGTGAACTGCGCGTCCTGCCGGACGAAGAATGAATTGTCGTCGCGGTCCAGGTGTCGATTCTCCTCAAGATGGAGAACCGCATTCGGCAACGTATACGTCTTGTGGTGCCTGGTGCCGGCCTTGAGCATGAAGAGTGTCTCCGCGCCGTCCACATTGCTGGCGACGGGCAGCCCTGGCCACTCCGTCCAGTCGAGCAGGTGGGTGAAGGTGACGGTGGCCTTGTCGAAGGTCGGCGACTCGCCTGCCAGGTGGGTGCCGCTGACGACGGCGTACACATCGTTGTGGCTGTCCGCCATGTCGTCCGTCGCGATCGGACGGTGGGTCGAGCAGTCGAGCAGGCTGTACTCCCGCCCGTCCGCGTCCGTCCCGTGCACGACCGGCTCCAGCACCACCTTGAACGCGGCTTCGTCCGGCGACTCGGGTGAAAGCCGCGCAAAAGAATGGTCAAGGACCAGAACGCATTGTTCCGCGTCGAGCGTGAATGTGCCGGACTGTTTATCGTCAGGGCTGTCCGGTAACCACCACTGTCCGCGTATCTTCATGGGCTGCATCCACGGCATACTGCCACAATCACGCGCGCCGCAACCTGACAGATTGTTGACGTTCGGCGTGGTGCGTTTTTGTCGTTTCTCAGCCGAACCGGCGCTGAAGTTGGAACACCAGGCCCGGCACGGCACCGTGCAGCCGGGTCGGCAGTCTCAGCCACGCCGGCACGAACACCTCGGCGCGATTCTTCAGCACCGCATCCACCAACGCCTTGGCCACCTCATCGGCCGGTACCGGCTTGGGCCGGGTCCGGTCGTAAGCCTTGCCGCGCCGGACGAAGAACGGCGTGTCGACCACTCCCGGGACCACCACCGAGACGCCGACCCCGCTACCGGCCACCGCCAGCCGAACGCTGTCCGCGAACGTGCGCAAAGCGGCCTTCGTGGCCGCGTACACCGCTTCGTCGGCCACCCCGAGACACCCGGCGATAGAGGACACCAGCACGAGGTGACCACTGCGCTGCGCCATCATCCCGGGCAGCAGCAACCGTGCGAGACCCAAGTGCGCGGTCAGGTTGACGGTGACCAGTTCCTCGATCGCACCCAACTCCTGGTCGGCCAGATCACCGGCCCAGCCGATACCGGCGTTGCACACCAGCACATCGACGCCACCCGCGCCGGAAACAGCCCAGTCGGCGATGTCCCGCGCAGCGCCCGGCCTGCTCAGATCGGCCACCAGTCGCCGGCCGCCGGTACTGACAGCCAACTCGTCCAGCGCCTGTTCCGACCTGCCGACCAGCAGCGGCGCCGCACCCAGCGCCGCCATCCGGGTCGCGGTGACCGCGCCGATCCCGGACGAGGCACCGGTGACCAGTGCCCGCGCGCCGTTCAACTTCACGTGGCCCTGCCTGGTTCCGCCGCCTGCTGGGATTTCTGTCCCTTGGTCTTCGGATGCTCATGTCGAGCCACGTGCGGGGCGCCGTGTGCGAGCAGCCACACGCCGACCACCAGCGCCGCGAGCGCCAGGATCTCGCCGATCACCGGCCCTGGGCCGGACTTCAGCACCTCGTCCAGCCACAGCACGCCGACCCCGATGCCGACCAACGGGTCGGTCACGGTGATCACCGCGAGTGCCGGCGCCAGCGACTTGTCCGACTGGTAGGCGTTCTGGCTGAGCAGGAAGCCCGCAGGCCCGATCACGATGACCGCGTACAGCGGCCAGTTGGTCAGCAGCGCGCCGGCGCCGTGGTCCTGGGCCAGTCCGACGGCGATCTTGGCCACGCCTGCCGTCACGCCGTACAGCACACCGGCACCACCGGCGAGCGCGAGCGTCCGTGCCTCACCGGGGAACTTCGACGCGACGGTGAGCAGCACCGCCAGCAGCGCCGCGAGGCCGACACCGAGCGGCAGGGCCTGGGTGAGGCTGAGGAAGTCGACACCGCCGGTCGGCCTGGCCAACAGCAGGAACACGGCCAGCCCGATGACGCACAGGCTGGCACCGAGCAGCACGGAACCCCGGGGCGTCCGGTGCGCCATCATGCTGCGGATGAACACGGCGAACAGCAGGCCGGTGACCAGCAACGGTTGCACCAGCACCAGCGGGCCGGTGCTCAGCGCGACCACCTGCAGCACGCTGCCGCCGATGTTGGCCAGCAGCGACAGCAGCCAGATCCGCTGCCGGGCCAGGTCGGCCAGCAGGCTGGGCCGCAGCGCGGGCCTGGCCGTCACCCGCCGGGCCGCGGCGTGTTGCAGTGCTCCGGTCAGCCCGAAGCACGCAGCGCCACCGAGGGCCGCCGGGACGGCGATCCAGAGGTAGGTGGTTGCCTGCGTCATGCCACGGACGCCCTGACTTCCTTGAACGCCGAGTACATGGCGTCCGCGAGTCCGTCCACGATGCGGGCGATGTCCTGGTCACCGCTGAAGCACACGGTGACCAGATCCGCCCAGATCATCACGCCGACGGACAGCTTCACCCCGGGTGCCAGCGACAGCACCGGGTACACCGCGCTGAGCCGGGCGCCGTTGAGGATCACGGGGGAGCGGGCACCGGGCAGTACCGAGGCGATCGCGTTGAACCACGTCGACCGGTAGACCAGCCGCGCGGTGATCGCGTGCAGCCACGGCGGCAGCAGGCCGAGCACCCACACCACGGCGTGCGCCGCGTGCGGTGCGCTGGCACCGATCTGGCTGTCGGTGGCCGCCCTGGTGAGGGTGACCCGCTCGGCCAGCGACATCCGGCCGATCGGCAGGTCGACCGATGCGGCTCCGGTGTGGTTGCCCGCGGTGCGGAACGTCCTGGTGGTGCGGGTGGAGCGCGGCATCATCACGCGCAGGTGGTCCGGCCCCGGCTGTGAACCCTCGGCGTGCAGCTCGCGGTGCAGGGCCTCGGCGACCAGCGCGGTGGCCAGGTCGGTGGTCCTGGCGCCGAGCACCTTGCCCAGTTGGCGCACCTCGGCGACCGGCAGTTCGACCCTGGAGTGGTGCCGGCCGGGCCCGCTGATCGGACCGTTGAGCTCGGTCTTCGCCGCCTTGCCGGCCCTGGCCAGCGTCCACACGCCGGTCACCAGGTCACGGGCCGACTCCATGCGCTGCCGCATCGTCGGCCGCTCGGCCGGTGTCCTCGGCGGCGGCTCGGCGATGAAGTTCTGCCCGCGCGTCCTGCCGACCAGCGCGCCGATCACCGCGATGCCGTCCGCCGTGGCGTGGTGGAACTTGATCAGCAGTGCCGACCGGCCGCCGTCCACGCCGTGCACCAACTGAGCACGGCCGGTGCCCTCCCTGCCGTCCAGCGGCACGGAGAAGAACGCGTCCATGGCGCCGTCCAGGTCGGACGGTCCGTCCGGCTTGCCGAGTTCGATCACGTCCACCAGGTCGGTGGCGACCACGCCGGGCTTGGCCAGCCAGCGCGGGTGCCGCCACGCGGAACCGGGGTCGATCCGGCCGAACAGCCCGGGAGCGGCGTCCACCAGGTGGGCGGCGTCGGCCAGCGTCGTCACCGAGCCGTCCGCCTTGGGCTCGAAGACCAGCGTGGCACCTGTCTGCTGGGGCACGGCGGGCGTCTGCACGTGGACGAACAGGGCGTCCTCGGCGCGCAGTCGCCGCTCCGTCACCTCGGCGGGCGCGGCGGCGGCCAGCAGGTCGCGCAGGCCGTCGGCCACCGTCGCCGACCGCGAGTGAGCCAGGCTGGTCCGCTCCATCCGGGCCAGCCGTTCCGGTTCGGCGACCAGCCTGCGCACCGTGGCGGTGAGTGCGTCGTCGTCCAGGCACACCTCGGCCAGTCCGGCGTCGGCCATCAGTTCGGCGTTGGCCTTGCCGTGCGCCGCGATCGGCCGGTACATCAGCAGCGCCCGACCGCAGGCCAGCGCCTCGAGCGACGTGGCGCCGCCGGCGTTGGTGACCACGACGTCACTGGCCACGGTCAGCGCGGCCATCTGGTCGGTCCACGCCAACGCCCTCAGCCTGCCGTTGTGGTCACCACCGGCGAGCAGACGGTTGCGCAGCGCTTCGTTGCGGCCACAGGCCACCACGACCATCACGTCGTCCGACGCGGCCAGCAGTGTCTCGGCCGCCGACTCGACGCTGCCGAAGCCGAACGCGCCACACGAAACCAGCGCGACGAACCTGTCCTGCGGCAGGTCGTGCGTCGCCCGCGCCGTCGCCCGGTCGCCCGGGGTGAACTCGCTGGTCACCGGGGGTGCGGACACCGCGACCTTGGCGCCGGGCACCCACTTGGCAGCCGGCGCGATGCCGACCGGGTGCATGATCAGGTTCAGGTCCAGCTCGCTGTAGACCCAGAACGGGTGCGGCGAGAAGTCGGACACCCACGCGCCCATCGGCGTGCGCAGGTCGCGGTGCTTGCGCAGCCAGGCCAGCCCGGCACTGCCCAGTGGATAGGTGGAGAGGATCACGTCCGGTTCGTAGTCCCGCACGTGCTCGGACAGCCGGCGGCCGCACCACGAGCCGACGAACCGCTTCGAGGCCACCGCGAACCAGTTGTACCTGCGCACCGAGCCGTAGAAGAACTCGTACAGCCAGGGCAGCCGCTGCACGTTCGCGACGTAGATCTCGCGGAACACCGGCCCGACGCCCCTGCCCATCACGTCGAGCGTGTCCAGCCAGCGCACCTGCACATCCGGCCAGAGCGCGTGCGCTGCCTGGTCGAGGGCCCTGCCGGTGGCGTTGTGACCCTCACCCATGTTCGCGGACACGATCAGTACCCGCGTTGGTTGTCCCCCCGAGCCCGAGCCTGCCAACGGTGACCCCTTCCCCGGCATGCGGGTGTCGGCCGACGCGACCGACGCCAGTGGAGATGGCTGTAACGTACAGCTTGTCGGCATTTCGTTCACAGCGCGAGTCCAGCCCGCCTTCCACTATGCGGCGATCGGGCGACGGCCGGCGCAACGTAGACTCGGGCTGATCCCGACCGGCCTTCGCCGGGTCGGTTTTTTCCGCATGTCATGTTCGCACGAGGAGACTACGTTGAAGAGCACCGTCGAGCAGCTCAGCCCGACGAGGGTCCGGATCAACGTCGAGGTGCCGTTCGACGAGCTCAAGCCGAGCTTCGAGCGCGCTTACCGGAAGCTCGCCAAGCAGGTCCGCATTCCCGGCTTCCGCCCGGGCAAGGCTCCGGCCAGGGTGCTGGAGAGCCGGCTCGGTCGCGGGGTGGTGCTGGACGAGGTGGTCAACGAGGCCATCCCGGCCAAGTACCTGGAGGCGGTGAACGGCGGCGAGGTACGCACCCTCGGTCAGCCGGACATCAACGTCACCAAGATCGAGGACGGCGAGAGCCTCGCCTTCACAGCCGACGTGGACGTCCGTCCCGACATCACGATCCCCGCCTTCGGTGAGCTGGCCGTCAGCGTGGACGACGTCGAGGTCGAGGACTCCGACGTCGTCACCCAGCTGGACGAGCTGCGCGCCCGGTTCGGCACGCTGACCGGCGTCGAGCGCCCCGTCCAGTCCGGCGACTTCGTCACGATCGACCTGTCCGCCACGGTGGACGGTGAGCCCGTCGAGGACGCCAGCACCACCGGTCTGTCCTACGAGGTCGGCTCCGACGAGCTGGTCGACGGCATCGACGAGGCCCTGGTCGGCGTCGAGAGCGGTGGCAGCACCTCCTTCACCACGAAGCTCCTGGCCGGTGAGCACACCGGCAAGGACGCCGAGGTGACCGTGACCGTGCAGTCGGTCAAGGAGCGCGAACTGCCCGCCGCCGACGACGACTTCGCCCAGCTGGCCAGCGAGTTCGACACCCTCGACGAGCTGCGCGCCGACCTGCGCGAGCGGCTGGTCAGGGTGAACAAGATGCAGCAGGCGGTGCAGGCCAGGGACAAGGTGCTGGACGCGCTGCTGGACACCACCGAGGTCCCGCTGCCGGAGACCGTGGTCGAGTCGGAGATCGAGGTTCGCAAGCACGACGCGATCCACTCGTTCGACCACGACGAGGCCAAGTTCGCCGAGTGGCTGGGCACGCAGGGCCAGACCACCGAGGAGTTCGACGCCGAGGTGCGCACGGCGTCGGAGAAGGCGGTCAAGACCCAGCTCGTGCTGGACAGCGTCGCCGACGCCGAGAACGTCAGCGTCAACGACAGCGAGCTGACCGAGCGGATCATCTACCAGGCGCAGCGGTTCGGCATCAGCCCGGACGACTACGTCCAGCGTGCTCAGCAGTCCGGCCAGCTCGGTGCGATCTACGCGGACGTGCGGCGCGGCAAGGCGCTGGCCTCCGTGGTGCGCCAGGCCACGGTGACCGACGCGGCGGGCAACGCGATCGACATGGACGAGCTGTTCGGCGTGAACCAGCAGGAGGACGCCTCCGCCGCTGGTGAGCCGGTCGCGGTGGCCGCTGGCGCCGACGAAGAGTGACCTGGCCCACGCGGGTCGGGCAAACCTGTTGCCACGCTCTGAGCGAACGCGGGCGGTGTCGGGACGAACACGCCGCCCGCCTTCGTTAATGTCGGTAGCAGGACATCGGACAACCCTTCCGACACCCCGGAGCCCCGGGACCGTCGTGCAGGCGGCGAGTCTGAAGAGAAGGCAAGCGAGAAGGCAGGCAGACGTGACGCAGCACCTCTCGCCCCGGATGCGGGCCAGCACCGCGGGGCTCAATCTGACCGACTCGGTCTTCGAGCGGTTGCTCCAGGAGCGGATCATCGTCCTCGGCTCCGAGGTGAACGATGAGGTCGCCAACCGGATCACAGCGCAGCTGCTGCTGCTCTCCGCCGAGGACTCCGAGAAGGACATCACCCTCTACATCAACTCGCCGGGTGGATCGGTCACCGCTGGCATGGCGATCTACGACACCATGCAGCTGATCGAGCCCGACGTGGCGACCTGGGCGATGGGGCTGGCAGCGTCGATGGGCCAGTTCCTGCTGTCCTCGGGCGCGCCGGGCAAGCGGTACGCGCTGCCGCACGCCCGGGTGATGATGCACCAGCCGTCGGCCGGTGTCGGCGGTACGGCTTCGGACATCGCCATCCAGGCCGAGGTCTACAACAAGTGGAAGCGGGAGATGGCCCGGCTGACCGCCGAGCAGACCGGCCAGACTGTCGAGCGGATCACCGAGGACGCCGACCGCGACCGTTGGTTCACCGCCCCCGAGGCCATGGAGTACGGCTTCGTGGACCACGTGGCCTCGCCCCGCGGTGCCGGCAACTCGTCGTCCAACGGCAGCAACTGATCTCGCCGGCGATTACAGACCACTAGGAGATCATCGTGAGTCAGTTCCATCTCCCACAGTCCCGGTACGTGTTGCCGTCGTTCGTCGAGCGCACCAGCTACGGGGTCAAGGAGTCCAACCCGTACAACAAGCTGTTCGAAGAGCGAATCATCTTCTGCGGTGTGCAGATCGACGACGCGTCGGCCAACGACATCATGGCCCAGTTGCTGGTGCTCGAGGCCGAGGACCCGGACCGGGACATCCTGCTCTACATCAACTCGCCGGGTGGCTCGTTCACCTCGCTGATGGCCATCTACGACACGATGCAGTTCGTCCGGCCCGACATCCAGACGTACTGCCTCGGCCAGGCCGCCTCGGCGGCCGCGGTCATCCTGTCGGCGGGCACCCCGGGCAAGCGGTACGCGCTGCCCAACGCACGGGTGCTGATCCACCAGCCGTCCACCGAGGGTGTCTACGGCCAGGTCTCCGACCTGGAGATCCAGGCCAACGAGATCCAGCGTGTTCGTCGACTGCTGGAGACCACGCTGGCCAGGCACGCGAACAAGGACGCCGACGAGGTGCGCCGCGACATCGAGCGCGACAAGGTGCTCACCGCCGAGGAGGCCCGCGTCTACGGCATCGTCGACGAGGTGCTGCCCTACCGCAAGCTCTCGATGCGACCCTGACAAGTGCGACTCTGATCGGCACGCGACACGCCGAGCGGACCGGGGTATCCCACCGCTCGGCGTGAGCGGAGCACTCTGATGCTCCCGTTCATGGCAGTCGGACGGGTACCGTCAAAGGCAGCGCGCGAAGCCCGGCCGAGGCCGGACCCAGCTACCAGGAGAACGAAGGCATGACGGGGCAGGTTCCCGGTATGCCGGAGGGGACAGAGGTCAGCGGTCATGGCTCGAATCGGGGATGGCGGGGACCTGTTGAAATGCTCTTTCTGCGGGAAGAGCCAAAAGCAGGTCAAGAAGCTTATTGCCGGTCCAGGCGTGTACATCTGCGATGAGTGCATCGACCTCTGCAACGAGATCATCGAGGAGGAGTTGGCCGAGGCAGGGGACGTCAAGCTCGACGAACTGCCCAAGCCGGCCGAGATCCACGACTTCCTCGACCAGTACGTGATCGGGCAGGACGAGGCGAAGCGCACGCTCGCGGTGGCTGTCTACAACCACTACAAGCGCATCCAGAACGGCGACCGGGGCCGCGAGTCCGGCCGGGACGCCCGCGACGAGGGCGTCGAACTGGCCAAGTCGAACATTTTGATGCTCGGCCCGACCGGTTGCGGCAAGACCTACCTCGCTCAGACACTCGCCAAAATGCTCAATGTGCCGTTCGCGATCGCGGACGCCACGGCCCTGACCGAGGCGGGCTACGTCGGCGAGGACGTCGAGAACATCCTGCTGAAGCTGATCCAGGCCGCCGACTACGACGTCAAGCGGGCCGAGACCGGCATCATCTACATCGACGAGGTCGACAAGATCGCTCGGAAGAGTGAGAACCCGTCGATCACCAGGGACGTTTCCGGTGAGGGCGTGCAGCAGGCCCTGCTGAAGATCCTGGAGGGCACCACGGCCAGCGTGCCCCCGCAGGGCGGCCGCAAGCACCCCCACCAGGAGTTCATCCAGATCGACACGACGAACGTGCTGTTCATCGTGGCCGGTGCGTTCGCCGGGCTGGACAGGATCATCCAGGAGCGGGTCGGCAAGCGTGGCCTCGGCTTCGGCGCGGAGATCCGGTCCAAGGCCGAGATCGACACCCAGGACTTCTTCGCCGACACCATGCCCGAGGACCTGATCAAGTTCGGTCTGATCCCGGAGTTCATCGGCCGGCTGCCCGTGGTGGCCAGCGTGACGAACCTGGACAAGACCTCGCTGGTGCAGATCCTGACCGAGCCGAGGAACGCCCTGGTCAAGCAGTACCAGCGGCTGTTCGTGATGGACGGCGTCGAGCTGGAGTTCACCGAGACCGCCCTGGAGGCCATCGCCGACCAGGCGATCCTGCGTGGCACAGGTGCTCGTGGCCTGCGCGCCATCATGGAGGAGGTGCTGCTGCCGGTGATGTACGACATCCCCAGCCGCACCGACGTGGCCAAGGTGGTCATCACCGAGCAGACCGTCCGGGAGAACGTGAACCCGACGATCGTGCCGAGGCAGCCCAACCGTCGCGAGCGTCGCGACAAGACCGCCTGACCGGCGGCCGCATTGGCTCGTCTGCCGTACGTCCTGCTGGCGCACGCGTATGCCGGCGAGACGGAGAAACACTGGCAAAGTTGGTTGGCAGGTCGGCTCGCGCACCTCGGTGCGCAGGTCGACCTGCTGACGTTTTCCGACCCGGACAAGCCGGAACTCGACTTCTGGCTTGCCGAGTTGCACGACCACCTGGACGCGGCGCCCACGGACGCCGAGCGTGTCGTGCTGGCCCACGCGGCAGGCGCCGCCCTCTGGTTGCACCACGCGGCGGCCCGCCCGATCGCCGAACACCGGGTGGACCGGGTCCTGCTGGTGGCCCCACCCGGCGCCAGGTGGCACGAGGCCAACGTGCGCGAGTTCGAACCGGCCCCGATCGACCCGGCAGGCGTCCGCCAGGCAGCAGCGAACACCCGCCTGGTCACGTCCGACGACGACCCCACCAGACCGCTGGACGAGGCGAGATCGCTGGCCACCGAGCTGGACATCGACTGGGACGTGATCCCCGGCGGCGGCCAGCTGAGCGCGGAATCCGGCTACGGCAGATGGCCGGCGGTACTCGACTGGGTCCGCACCGGCACGGTCCCACTCACCGCCCACTGACCGAGCGTGTCCGTCGTGCCGATCTGCCGTCCGGCGCGATACTGATCGGGTACTGCGGTGCAGGTGAGAGATCGAGGAGACATGGCCACGGACGATGTGCGCTTCTCGCGAGCGCTGTTGAGCATGGCTGATGCTGCTCGCGATCTGGGTATCGCCAGGCAGACCTTCCATCGCTGGGCTCGCGGCTACGAACGCGGAGGCCCCCTGCTACACGTTGACTTTGCTGAGCACCAACGCCAGGCAAGCGTCACGTTCATCGCTCTGGCCGAAGCATGGGTACTTGAGGGTCTTCGGCAAGCCGGCGTGCGCCCACAGCGGATCCGCCCGGCACTGGTGGAGCTCCAGCGTCAGTTCGGCCGCGAGTACGTGCTTGCCTCACGCGAGCTGGCGACGGACGGCATCTCGGTGCTGTGGGACTTCTCGCGTACCAAGGCGGGCGAGGGCCTGATCGAGGGCGATACCGGCCAAGGCGTGCTGCGGGAGATCGTGGCTGACTACCTCCAGTATGTGTCGTGGGGCAGCGACGAATATCCGACGCTGCTGGAGCTGCGAACGTTCGAGCCCGCGAAAGTTGTCATCGACCCGTTCCGCTCGTCCGGCCAGCCCGTCGTGGCCGGTACCGGTGCGAAGGTCGCGAACATCGCCGCGATGCTGAAGGCAGGAGAGAACCCTGGTGTCGTCGCGGAGGAACACGGAGTCGGAATCGAAGCGGTCCGGGCCGCCGCCCGCGTCCTCCTGGGCCGAGCCGCCTGAGTTCTACCTCGATGAGAACGCCGTGACCCGTACCGTGCGTCGATCGCTCACCGGCCTTGGCTATCAGGTGCACACACCGGCGGAGATCTTCGGCACCAGAGCCGACGCCCTCGGCGCTCTCGACGAGGAGTGGCTGGGCAAGGTGGCCCGGACGGGATGGGTCGTGCTCAATCGTGATGCCAAGATCATGGAGCGCCCGAACGAATTGGCTGCCTACCGGGCGGCGAAGATCCACATGTTCTACCTGCCAGGAGAGGCGACGAGCGACACGCTCCGCAGCCTGCTCGAAGAGCACCTTCGCGATGTGATCGCGTGCGCGTCGAGCCGTCGCCCGCGGGTCTGGCGCATCACCGCTGCCGGCGTAGTGCCGTTCGGTCGCTGAGCGGCGACCAGCCCTACACCGGGACCGTTGCCGAGCTGACCACTCGTTGGGCGCCGGTGTACACGTTCATCGAGTCGCCCCTCAGGAAGCCGACCAGGGTCATGCCCTGCTCCTCCGCCACGTCCACCGCCAGCGACGACGGCGCCGACACCGACGCCAGTACCGGCACACCCGCCATGGCCGCCTTCTGGGCCAGCTCGAAGGACGTCCGCCCGGACACCAGCAGCACACACCCGGACAGCGGCACCCGGCCGGACAGCAGCGCCCACCCGATCACCTTGTCCACGGCGTTGTGCCGGCCGACGTCCTCGCGCACCGCGAGTACCTCACCGTCGGCCGTGAACAGGCCCGCCGCGTGGATCCCACCCGTGCTGCGGAACAGCTTCTGCTTCGCCCGCAACTGGTCGGGCAGGTCGGCCAGGGTCCTCGTCGTCACGCGAGCGTCGTCGGCGCCGGGTGGGAACCGGGTGGCCAGTCGCACCGCGTCCAGCGCCGCCTTGCCGCACACGCCACACGACGACGTCGTGTAGAAGTTGCGGGTCACCGACGGGTCGGGCGGCGGCACACCGGGCGCCAGCTGGATGTCCAGCAGGTTGTAGGTGTTCATGCCGTCGTCGTCGGTGCTCGCGCAGTACCGCGCGGTCAGCACGTCCTCGCGGTCGCCGATGACGCCTTCGGTCAGCAGGAAGCCGTGCGCCAGTTCGACGTCGTCGCCCGGCGTCCGCATGGTGACCGACAGCGCGGTGCCGTCCACCCTGATCTCGAACGGTTCCTCCGCGGCGATGGTGTCCGGCCTGGTCCGTTCGCCGGTCGCGGTCAACTTCAGCACCGGCCGCCGTACCGTGACTCGTCCCATCAGTTCGCCTCCGACGTGGTCATACCACCATCGTGCGCCACCCCGGAGCCCGACGCACATACGCAGTGACAAACCGCTGGTGACGCATTCGTAGAATTGGGGAGTGACCGAGACCATGCCCACCCAGCGCCACCGAGAACTCCCGCCGACCTGGACTCCGGCGGAGGTAGAAGGCGCGCTGTACGAGCAGTGGGTGGCCGCCGGTTACTTCACCGCCGACGCGACCAGCGACAAGCCCCCCTACACGATCGTGATCCCGCCGCCGAACGTGACCGGCAGCCTGCACATCGGCCACGCGTTCGAGCACTCCCTGATCGACGCGCTGATCCGACGCCGTCGGATGCAGGGCTACGAGACGCTGTGGCTGCCCGGCATGGACCACGCCAGTATCGCCGTGCACGCCCTTGTCGAGCGGGAACTGCACGCCGAGGGCACGAACCGGCGGGAACTGGGCCGGGAGGCGTTCGTCGAGCGCGTGTGGCAGTGGAAGGCCGAGTACGGCGGCCAGATCCTGGCCCAGATGCGCAGGCTGGGCGACAGCGTCGACTGGACCCGCGAGCGCTTCACCATGGACGAGGGCCTGTCCCGGGCCGTGCGCGAGCAGTTCAAGCGGCTCTACGACGACGACCTGATCTACCGCGCAGAGCGGCTGGTCAACTGGTCGCCGACGCTGCGCTCCGGGCTGTCCGACGCCGAGGTGAAGCACAAGGACGTCGAGGGCGAACTCGTCTCCATGCGCTACGGCGACGGCGACACCGCGATCGTGGTGGCCACCACCCGCGTGGAGACGATGCTCGGCGACACCGCGGTGGCCGTGCACCCGAACGACGAGCGCTACACACACCTCGTGGGCACCGAGATCGAGCTGCCGCTGACCGGCCGCCGGATCCCGATCATCGCCGACGAGCACGTGGATCCCGAGTTCGGCACCGGCGCTGTGAAGGTGACCCCGGCACACGACCCGAACGACTTCGAGATCGGCCAGCGGCACGGCCTGCCGATGCCGACGATCATGGACGAGCGGGGTCGGATCGCCGACACCGGCACCGAGTTCGACGGCATGGACCGGTTCGAGGCCAGGGTCGCGGTGCGCGAGGCGCTGCGCGCGCAGGGTCGGATCGTCGCCGAGAAGCGGCCCTACCTGCACTCCGTCGGCCACTCCGAGCGGTCCGGTGAGCCGATCGAGTCGAGGCTGTCGCTGCAGTGGTTCGTGCGGATCGCGCCGCTGGCCAAGCTGGCCGGTGACAAGGTGCGCTCCGGCGAGGTGGCGATCAGTCCGCCGGAGATGGCGAAGCGCTACTTCGACTGGGTGGACAACCTGCATGACTGGTGCATCTCGCGCCAGTTGTGGTGGGGGCACCGGATCCCGGTCTGGTACGGCCCGGACGGCGAGATGGTGTGCGTGGGCCCGGACGAGGAGGCCCCTGAGGGCTGGCGCCAGGACGAGGACGTGCTGGACACCTGGTTCTCCAGCGGCCTGTGGCCGTTCTCCACGATGGGGTGGCCGGACCAGACCGCCGATCTCGCGAAGTTCTATCCGACCAGTGTGTTGGTGACCGGCTACGACATCCTGTTCTTCTGGGTGATCCGGATGATGATGTTCGGCACCTACGCGATGGACGGTGTCGCGCCGTTCCACACCATCGCGCTGCACGGCATGGTGCGGGACAGGTTCGGCAAGAAGATGTCGAAGTCCGGCGGCAACTCGGTCGATCCGCAGGAGTGGCTGGACGAGTACGGCGCCGACGCGCTGCGGTTCACGCTGCTCCGTGGCGCGAACCCCGGTACCGACGTGCCGATCGGCGAGGAGCAGGTCGAAGGCTCGCGCCGGTTCGGCACGAAGCTGTGGAACGCCACCAGGTTCGCGCTGGCCAACGGGGCCACTGTGGACACCGCCGTGCCCGACCGCGCCGACCTGACCGACGCCGACCGCTGGATCCTGGACAAGGCCGACCGCCTTGTGTCCGATGTGGACACGTCGTTCGACGGGTTCGAGTTCGCCAGGCTGGCCGAGGCGCTGTACCACTTCACGTGGGACGAGTTCTGCGACTGGTACGTGGAACTGGCCAAGGTGCAGATCGGTGAGGGCGGCGCCCGGGCCGACGCCACCAGAGCGGTGCTCGGCCACGTGCTGGACACCGTGCTACGGCTGCTGCACCCGCTGATGCCGTTCGTCACCGAGCGGTTGTGGACGGCGTTGACCGGCGAGGAGTCGCTGGTGATCGCGCCATGGGCCGCGGTGTCCGGCCAGGATGCCGACCCGGCGGCGACCGCGCGGATCGAGTCGGTGCAGAAGTTGGTCACCGAGATCCGCCGGTTCCGCAGCGACCAGGGCCTGCCGCCGACCAAGAAGGTGCCGGCGCAACTGTCCGGTGTCGACGGTGCCGGCCTGCTGGCGCACGACCCGGCCGTGCGTGCGCTGACCAGGCTGGACCAGCCCGCCGACGCGTTCACGCCGACCGCGACGCTGGAGGTGGCGCTGGCCACCGGCACGGTCATCGTGCGGCTGGACATGTCCGGTGTGATCGACGTGGCCGCCGAGCGCAAGCGTTTGGCGAAGGACCTGGCGGCCGCCGAGAAGGAACTCGCTCAGTGCGACGCGAAGTTGGGCAACCCCAACTTCGTGGACAAGGCGCCTGCCGACGTGGTCGCCAAGATCACCGCGCGGCGGGTGACCGCCACCTCGGAGATCGAGCGGCTCACGGCCCAGTTGGCTGGTCTGCCAGCGGCCTGACACCGGCCAGGCCGGCCTCGACACCTGTGATGATCAGGTCGAGGCCGGCCTGGAAGGCGAGGTCCCGCTCGTCCCTCGGCCGGTTGCCCCGTGCCTGTTCCTCCATGGTGTAGCCGTTCACGTAGCAGACGACGGTGTCCACGGCGATCATCGCCGCGCTCTCGTCAAGGCCCGCACCGGTGAACAGCCCGACGAATCGCTGCCACGACGTCAGCATGTCCGGCCCCGGCTGGTGGAACGTGGCCATCAGCCGCGCGCCGTCCCGGTAGGCCAGCATGCCGGCCCGCGACGAGCCTGCGACCGACCGCACCTGCGCCGCCCAGTCGCCGGTCATGTCCGCGGCAGGCGCCTCGGCGACGATGCGTTCCACCATCGCGTCCAGCAGTTCGCGCTTACTGGTGAAGTGCCGGTAGAGCGCGCCGGGCTGCACGCCGATCCGCTCGGCGAGCCTGCGGATGGTGATCGCGTCCAGGCCGACGTCGTCCAGCAGGCCGAGCGCCGCCACCAGTACCTCGTCCCGTCGCGACGACATCGCGGCTCCCTCCCGTTCGGGCACAGCTTGCCAGGTGGCAGGTCCGGCCTTAGAGTGAACTAAGTTCACGTGAACTAAGTTCACTCGAAGGGGGAGTCATGAAGGTGATCGTGATCGGTGCCGGCCTCGGCGGCCTCGCCCTGGCGCACTGCCTGGTCCGCCAGGGGATCGACGTCCAGGTCCACGAGCGGGACGAGAGCGTGGCCGCCCGGTTCCAGGGCTACCGGATCGGCCTGCTCGACCGTGGCGTCGACGACCTGCGGTCCTGCGTCCCGGCCCGGCTGCACCCGCTGCTCGATGCCATCAGCGGTGACGTGACCGGCCCAGGCAGGGCGGTCGACGACCAACTCGTCGTGCTCGGCACAGCGCCGCCGCGCGACGAGGGCCTGCTGTTCGACCGGGACGTGCTGCGCCACCTGCTGCTGGCCGACCTGGCCGACCGCGTGCACTTCGGCAGGAAACTGGACTCCTACACCGAACTGGCCGACAGGACGGTCCGGGCCGATTTCGCCGACGGCACGTCGGTCACCGCCGATCTGCTGGTCGGCGCGGACGGCATGGGCTCCACTGTCCGTCGCCAGTTGCTGCCCGAGGTGAAGATCGTCGACCTGGGCGTGCACGGCGCGATCGGCCGCACCATGATGACCGACCGCTTCGCTGCCCTGGTGCCCGGCTGGAGCACCATGGTGTGCAGCGGTGACCTACGCCTGTTCCTGGGCAAGATGCCGTTCCGCAGGCCGCCGAGGGAAGCCGCGGCGGAACTCGCACCGGACGTCGTGCTGCCGCCGACGACCAGCTACCTGCGGTGGGTGATGCTGCTGCCGGACGGCCAGGCCGGGCTGGAGATCGGTGCCGAGCCGGAGGCCACGCTGGACGCCGTGCTGGACATCGTCCGGGACTGGCACCCGGAACTGCGCGCGCTGATCGAGGAGGCCGACCGGAACAACAGCGGCGTCGGGCCGCTGCGGGTCGGTCCGCGCATCGACCCGTGGCCCACCCGTGCGATCACGCTGCTCGGCGACGCGGCCCACCCGATGCCGCCCGGTGGGCTCGGCGCGAACCTCGCGTTCCGGGACGCGAGGCTGCTGTCCGAGACGGTGACGACCTGGCTGGCCAGCGGCGGAGCACTGTTGCCGGCATTGTCCGACTACGAGCGGGAGATGTGCGAGTACGCCTCGAAGGCCCGCGAGGAGGCCCTGGCCACCATCCCCCTCCCTACTCGCTCGTAGACTGTTCTGCGTGGTTGACCGCGTGTCCAAGCAGGTACAGGTGTCCGGAGCCGACCGGGCGCTGGCCGACGAGTTCCGCGCGGTCGAGGCCGAGCTGAACACCCGCTGGCCGGAGACCAAGATCGATCCGACGCTGGACCGGATCGCCGCGCTGCTCGATCTCCTCGGCGATCCGCAGCAGGCCTGCCCGGTCGTGCACGTCACCGGCACGAACGGCAAGACGTCCATCACGCGCATGGTGGACGCCCTGCTGTCCGCCAACGGCCTGCGCACCGGCCGGTTCATCAGCCCGCACCTACAGGTGGTGACCGAGCGGATCAGCCTGGACAACGCGCCGATCAGCCCGGAGCGCTACGTCGCCGCGTATCGGGACGTCGCCCCCTACGTGTCCATGGTGGACGCTGTGCAACCCAACCCGCTGAGCAAGTTCGAAGTGTTGGTGGCCATGGCGTTCGCCACGTTCGCCGACGCCCCGGTGGACGCGGCGATCATCGAGGTCGGCCTCGGTGGCACGTGGGACTCGACCAACGTGGCCGACGGCAAGGTCGCCGTGATCGGCCCGGTCGGCATCGACCACGTCGAGTACCTCGGTTCGGACGTGGTGGGCATCGCGAAGGACAAGGCCGGGATCATCAAGCCGGGTTCCGTCGCGGTGCTCGCCGAGCAGCGGCCGGAGGTGATGACCGAACTGCTGCACAGGGTGGCCGATGTGGACGCCAGCGTGGCGCGGGCGGGCCAGGAGTTCGGTGTGCTGGGCAGGGAGATCGCGGTCGGCGGTCAGTTGCTGCGGCTGCAGGGGCTCGGTGGCGTGTACGAGGACGTCTTCCTGCCGCTGCACGGTGGACACCAGGCCGCCAACGCCGCCGTCGCACTGGCCGCCGCCGAGGCGTTTCTCGGTGCCGGCGCGAACAACCAACTGGACCAGGATCTGGTCCGGCAGGCGTTCGCCGCCGTCACCACACCGGGCAGGCTGGAACCCGTCCGGTCGGCGCCGACGGTGTTGCTGGACGCGGCGCACAACCCGTTGGGCGCCGAGGTACTTGCCGTCGCGCTGGGCGAGGAGTTCGACTTCCGCAAGCTGGTCGCCGTCGTCGGTGTGATGGCGGACAAGGACGCGCACGGCATCCTCGCCGCACTGGAACCCGTCGTGACCGAGGTCGTGCTGACCGCGAACTCGACGCCGAGGGCGATGCCGGCCGACGATCTGGCCGCGATCGCCAGAGACATCTTCGGGCCCGACCGGATCGTGGTGGAACCGAGACTGGACGACGCCATCGAGACGGCGGTCGGCCTCGCCGAGGAGGTCGGCGAACCCGGTCAGCCGCTGTCCGGCGCAGGCGTCGTCGTGACAGGTTCGGTGGTCACCGTCGGCGAGGCGCGGGCGCTGTTCGGCAAGGAGCCGGCATGACCGACGACGCGGCCGAGAACGATGCAACCGAAGACGAGCCGGCTCCGGAATCGGTGCCGGCGCCTGCCGTCGACCCGATGAAGGGCTTTCGTGGCGTGATGGCCGCGACCCTGATCCTGGAAGCGATCGTCGTCGCGTTGTCCCTGTTGGTGGTTGCCAAGCTGTACGGCGGGCTGAACAGCACGGTCGGTTTTGTCGTCGGTGCTGTGGCCGTGGTCCTCGTCGTGGCCTGCGGTCTGCTGCGGCGCTCGTGGATCGTGTGGTTGATCGGGGCGGCGCAGGTGGCACTGCTCTGCTGTTTCGCCGGCTCGACACCGGTCGGTGTCATCGGCGTGTTGTTCACACTTATCTGGGGATATCTGTTGTGGCTGCGGTGGGACGTGGCCCGAAGAATGGCGACCGGCCGTTTGCCGAGCCAGCAACCGACCGGGCACAGTACGTAGTAGTAGTCGTGAGCGCGGCGGGCGGCAATGCGGCCGTCTGAGCACCTGGTGGGAGCAAAACACGATGACTGGACCCACTCCGGGTCATGGGGACGAGATCCCGCAGCCGTGGGGAGGTAGGCCACCCGAGTCGCAGTACGGCATCGGTTGGGATGGACGGCCACCTGAACCGCACTGGACCGACGCGGGCTACCCGCCGCCGTTCCCGAGACCGCCGCGCGGGCCCGACAGGAAGATGGTCGCCGCGATCGCGGTCGCCGTCGTGGTGGTCGTCGGCGCGGGCGTCGCGCTGTGGTACTTCGGCGTCGGTCCCGGCCACGACAACCCGCAGCCGGTCGCCGCCACCAGCCGCAACCCACCGCCTGCCCGGCCGATCGTGCATCCGCCGACCCCGTCGGTGAGCACACCCGACGCCGCCGCTGCCTACGATGTCGGCTCGTGCTTCGACGAGCAGCAGGCCGGTGCACCGGGGAAGGTCGAGCTGAACCCGACGCCCTGTGGTGGCCCCGAGGCGGTGTTCGTGATCAACAGCATCGTGGCGTCCACAGGCGACTGCGAGGTCGGCACCGACGGCGCCGACTACCGCGACCACGGCTACGAGGTGCCGGACGAGACGGCGAACGTGGCCTACTGCGCTTCCCTTGTGGTGCCGGCGAACGTGTGCTTCGTGCTCGGTGGCACCGCGCCGATCACCAGGACGGTCTGCGGCAACGGGCCGAACGTGGTGCAGGTGCTCGCCATCGAGTCGGCGTCCAGCGCCAACACCGCGTGCTCGGACAAGCCCAATCCGGATGTGTGGTTCTACCAGGCACCCACATCGGGCCAGTACGCCTGCGTGTCCAGACCGGGCACCACAACGACGACTCCGGTTGCCACGACGGTGCCGGCCGGTTGATCGAGCGGATCAGGCCACCAGTTAGGCTGCGTCCGTGATTGAGCGCACCCTGGTACTCGTCAAGCCGGACGGCGTCAGCCGTGGTCTGGTCGGCGAGGTGATCTCCCGCATCGAGCGCAAGGGCCTGCGCCTGGTCGCCCTGGAACTGCGCGCCGTCGAGCGCGGGCTGGCCGAGCAGCACTACGCGGAGCACGACGGCAAGTCGTTCTTCGACAGCCTGCTGGAGTTCATCACCTCCGGTTCGGTCGTGGCGATGGTCGTCGAGGGGCCGAGGGCGATCCCCGCGTTCCGTCAGCTGGCCGGTGGCACCGACCCGGTGGAGAAGGCGGTCCCCGGCTCGCTGCGCGGCGACTTCGGCCTGGAGACCCAGTTCAACCTGGTGCACGGCTCGGACTCGCCGGAGTCGGCGGCCAGGGAGATCAAGCTCTGGTTCCCCGCCCTCTGAGCAATAAACTGGGCTGAAACAGTCCGGCTGGCCGGATATCGTCGGCCGGGTGAGCAGCCTCGAACCAGCGTTGGTGTCAGCGACCGGACTGGTCAAACGGTTCGGTTCGTTCACCGCGGTGGACGGCATCGACGTCGAGGTGCAGCGGGGCGAGGCGTTCGGTTTCCTCGGGCCCAACGGCGCCGGCAAGTCCTCCACCATGCGGATGATCGCGTGTGTGTCCCCGAGATCCGGCGGTGACCTCCGGGTACTCGGCATGGATCCGGACGTGGACGGCCCGAGAATCAGAGCCAGGATCGGCGTCGTGCCGCAGGCCGACCTGCTGGACGCCGAGCTCACCGTGCGGCAGAACCTGCAGGTCTACGGCAGGTACTTCGGCCTGTCCAGGGCGCACGTCCGGGCCAAGGCCACCGAGCTGATGGAGTTCGCGCAGCTCATCGACCGCGCCGACGACGACGTCGAGCCGCTGTCCGGTGGCATGAAGCGACGCCTCACGATCGCCAGGTCCCTGGTCAACGACCCGGAACTGCTGTTGCTCGACGAGCCGACCACCGGACTGGACCCGCAGGCACGACATCTGTTGTGGGACCGGCTGTTCCGGCTCAAGCAGGACGGCGTCACGCTGATCATCACGACCCACTACATGGACGAGGCCGAGCAGTTGTGCGACCGGCTGGTCGTGATGGACGGCGGCCGGATCGTGGCCGGTGGCACACCGACCGAGTTGATCACCACGTACTCCACCCGTGAGGTCCTGGAACTGCGCTTCCGGCCGGGCGACCAGGTGGACGCCGTGCCGAAGGTGCGCGACCTGGCCGACCGCATCGAGGAACTGCCCGACCGGCTGCTGCTGTACACGGCTGATGGCGAGGACACGCTGGCCGCGACCTACGAGGCCGGAGTGCGGCCGCTGTCCAGCCTGGTCCGCAGATCCACCCTTGAGGACGTGTTCCTGCGTCTGACCGGCCGAAGCCTGGTGGACTGACCATGACCGACGTGGCTGTACCGCATTCCACCGGCCGCGCTGTCGGCTCGGTGCACGGCAGCATGCTCGTGTTGGAGCAGACCTGGACCTGGTACCGGCGCAACTGGAAGGCCACCGTCTTCTCCAGCGTCGGCCTGCCGGTGTTGTACCTGCTGGCGATGGGGCTGGGTTTCGGCTCGCAGGTGCGAGCCGGTTCGGTGCCCGGTGGCGTCACCTATCTCGTCTATCTGGCGCCGGCGCTGTTGCCCACGGGTGCCGTGCAGACGGCGACCGGTGAGTGCACGTTCCCGGTCCTGTCCAGCTTCGAGTGGTCGAAGATCTACCACGGCATCACGGCCACACCGATCACGCCCGGCCAGGTGGTCGGCGGCTGGCTGCTCTGGGTCGGTTCGCGGCTGGTGGCGTCGGCGGCGGCGTTCCTGGTGGTGGCCGCGGCGATCGGCGCGGTGACCGGCCCGGGCATCCTGCTGTCGGCACTGTTCGGTGTGCTCACCGGCATGGCCTTCGGTGCTCCGCTGATGGCGTTCGCGGCGACGGTGAAGAGCACGGGCACGGCGTTCAACGTGGTGTTCCGGTTCATCGTGGTGCCGATGTCGCTGTTCGCCGGCACGTTCTTCCCGATCACGCAGTTGCCGGCGTGGGTCCGGCCGGTCGCGTGGATCACCCCGATGTGGCACGGCACGGAACTGGCCAGGGGAGCCGCGTTCGGCACGCTGACGTGGGGTCCGACCCTGCTGCACATCGCGTATCTGCTGGCACTGTTCGCGGTCGGTTTCTGGTTGGCCTGCTGGCGGTTCCGACTGCGGCTGACGGCGTGAGGGGGACGACATGAGTTCTCTGCCGGTGCGGTCCGGCCTGTTGCTGCGGGTGATCCCGCCAGGGGTGTACGTGGGCAGGGCCAGGATGCTGGTCGAGCGCGCCATGCTGACCAACCGCAGAACCTGGCTGCCGGCGGTCTCCGGGTTCTTCGAGCCGGTGTTCTACCTGCTCGCGCTCGGCGTCGGTTTCGGCAAGCTGGTCAGCGTCGTGACGGGACCGACCGGAGCGCCGATCAGCTACACCGCGTTCGTGGCGCCCGCGCTGCTCGCGTCGTCGGCGATGAACGGAGCCGTGTTCGACTCGACGTTCAACGTCTTCCACAAGCTCAAGTACATCAAGCTCTACGACTCGATCCTGACCACACCGCTCGGGCCGGTGGACGTGGCACTCGGCGAGATCGGCTGGGCGATCGTCCGGGGTGCGCTGTACTCGGCAGGTTTCCTGACCGTGATGGCCGTCCTCGGCCTGATCACCACACCGTGGGGTCTGCTGGCATTCCCCGCGGCACTGCTGATCGCGCTGGCGTTCGCAGCGGCCGGCATGGCGGTGACGACGTTCATGCGCTCCTGGCAGGACTTCGACCTGGTGAACCTGGCTGTGCTGCCGATGTTCTTCTTCTCCACCACGTTCTACCCGCTGAGCGTGTACCCGAGGTGGTTGCAGATCGTGGTGGAGTGCCTCCCGCTGTACCACGGGGTGGCCATGATGCGGTCGCTGACGATCGGGGGAGTGGACTGGGGTCTGCTCTGGCACACGTTGTACTTCGTGGTGATGGCGCTGGTCGGCGCGATCGTCGCCGGCCGTCGGCTGCGGGTGTTGCTGCTGAAGTAGCGGCTGGACATATTCCCATATGGGTATACGATCGTCGTATGGCACGAGCGGCGACGACGGCCGATGCTTTCAACGCGGTGGCCGAGCCACGGCGACGGCAGATCCTGGATGTCCTGGCGACCGGTGAACGACCCGTCAACGACCTCGTCACGCTGCTCGACCTCGCACAGCCGTTGGTGTCCAAGCACCTGCGGGTACTGCGGGAGGTCGGGTTGGTGGAGGTCAGGGACGAAGGGCGGCAGCGGATGTACCGACTCAACGGTCATCCGCTCAAGTCCATCCACGAGTGGGTGAGCACGTTCGAGCAGACCTGGTCGGAGCGCTTTGAGCGGCTGGACGTCGTGCTGGCAGAACTAGTCGAAGCGGAGGATGACAATGGTATTGTTGAACAATAAGACGAGTAGCGGGAGTGCGCTGGTGACACAGCCCAGTGACACCCAGATCCAGATCACGCGTGAGTTCGCGGCCCCGAAGCACCTGGTCTACCGGGCGTGGACCACGCCGGAACTGATCAGACGCTGGTGGAGCGGCGATCGCGGCGAGGTCATCGCCGCCGAGGTCGACCTGAGGGTCGGCGGCGCGTGGCGCTACGCGATGACGGCCAACGGCGGGTTCGAGGTCGGCTTCCACGGCGAGTACCAGGAGATCGTGCCCAACGAGCGCATCGTGTTCACCGAGACCTACGAGGGCATGCCGGAAGCGGGCGCCACCACGAACATACTGACACTGACCGAAAAGGACGGACGAACGACGCTCACCCTGCTGATCGAGCACCCGACCCAGGAGACCAGGGACATGCACATCAACTCGGGCATGGAGGCCGGCATGCAGGAGGCGATGGACCACCTGGAGCAGATCGCGGTAGCGCTGGCCTGAGTTCGTCACTGTCCCCGGGAAGGGTCGACACGCCGAGCGGTTCGGGTTGTACGGCTCCGCGAACAGTCGACTCGCCAGTCGGATCTCCCTCGCCGCCTCCGAGCGGTCGACGCGCCCGCCGGTGCGGCCAACTTGAAAGCGCGAAGGGTCGACTCGCCGAACAGGTCAGCCTGGTTGTGTCCGTGGGCAGTGCGCTCGTCGCCGGGAGCGGCCGGTTCGGGCCCCGGGCAGGTCGACTCGCGGCGATTCAGTCGCCTGACCGCCTGTCGCGCAAGCGGTTGCGCCGTCGAGCCAACGCACTCCCAAGAGATCCCGCACAGGCCAGGGGCCGGGCGTGATGCCCGGCCCCTGCCTGCGTGACTGCGACTGCGGGTCCCTCCCTTCCCTTGCTAGCTCACGGAAACGTCGTCCGCGTTGATGGTCCCCTGGGCGAACCACCCGTGTACGAAGATCGTCACGTGGGTGGTGGCCGCCCCGGTGGTGAACGTGGTCGTCAACTGGGTGAAGGTCGGTGCTCCCTGGGTGAACGTGCTCGTGTCGGTCGTGCCGGTACCTGTGTCACCGATGAAGGCGAAGTTGCCCTCCACCCACGCCGACAGCGTGTACGTGTGACTCGGCGCCACCGTGATCACCTGGGTGCACTGCGCGTCGTCGCTCGATGTCGCGGCGGCGGACAGTGAATGCGTCCCGCCATGGACGGGTGTCGTGACAGCGGTAGCCGTACCGGCATCACACGTCCAACTGGTCAGACCGCTCTCGAAGCCCGGGTTGGCCACCAGGTTGCCAGCCGGGGGAGCGCCGACAGTGGTGGTGGGCGGCGGGGGAGCAACCGTCGTCGTGGGCGGCGGCTTGACGACCGTTGTGGTCGGCGGCGCGGCAGCCGTCGTGGTCGTCGGCGGCGGAGCCACGGTCGTGCCACCACCGCTCGGCGGTCCGGGACACGCGGTGGTCGGTGCGGCCAGGTCGTTCACGACATCGTTGAACAATGTGTTTGTCGGATCGTCCGAGTCGTACATCGAGAACATCATCGTGCCGGCCAGCCCGGAGCAGTGCACGTAGTCCATGCGCGCCTTGATGGACTGCGCCGACTCACCGGTCCAGAAGTTGGTGCCGTCGTAGAAGTACGCCGACTCGGACAACGGGTCCCAGAACGTGTCCGCCGGGTTGGTGACCAAGCTCTTCAGTTCCTTGTACATCTCGATGCCCGGCACACTGCCGCTGTCCACCGCGCCTGGTCCGGGACCGGTGGCCGTCTGGTAGAGCCCGTGGTTCGCGCCTGCGGGTACCCCGGTCCAACCTCGGTAGTAGAACGGGATTCCCAGTGTCAACTTGTTCGCCGGGAACCCGCCGGGTATGCCGTCCGGTAGATCACCTGTTGTCCATGCTCTGATCGCGGCGTCCGTCGAGTATTTCTCGTTGCCTGGCGCGACAACGTTGGACGGGTCGTTGGGCGACTGGTACAGCGGGTCGGCGAAGTTCGTCGGTCCGTTCGTCTCGAAGCCGCCGTGCATGTCGTACGTCATCACATCGCCGAACGTCAGGTACTGGGCGATCTGATTCGTCTGGATCTTGCTGATCTTGTCCTGGCCGGCCGGCAGTGCGGCGGTCAGTGCGTAGGTCTTGCCGTCAGCGGTGCCCTGCGTGTTGAGTTCGCTGCGGAACTCGGCCAGCAGTGCGGTGTAGTCGGCGGTGTCGTTCGGGCTCACGTGGTTGCCGAGGTGGCCGCCGGTCGAACCGGGGTACTCCCAGTCGATGTCGAAGCCGTCGAAGATGCCAGCGGCGGTGCCGGCACCGCCGAACCCGCCGGACGCCGGGATGTTGCCCTTGATGAACATGTCGATGCAGGAGCTGACGAGGTGCTGCCGGGACGCCGCCGTGGCCGCGGCGTCGGAGAAGTACTTGGAGTAGGTCCAGCCACCGAGTGACAGCAGGATCTTCAGGTTCGGGTGCTTCGCCTTCAGTTCCTGCAACTGGTGGAAGTTACCGGCCAGCGATTGGTTGAACACGTCGGCCGTGCCGTTGACGCTGGTGGTCGCGTCGAATTCCTTCTGGTAGTCGGCGAACGAGTCCTCGGCGCCGTCACCGGCGTTCGGGTCGTTCTCGCCTGCCGGGTCCGGGTCGCTGGCCTTGCTCGCCTCGAAACAGCCCAGGCTGGTCGGGTCGATGTTCTCGAAGTCGTAGATCAGGTAGTTCAGCTTGTTGGCCGCGCCGGACGCGTCCAGATTGTGTAAGTAGTAGGCGTTTTGATAAATGCTCCACTGGTCGTAGTACGCGACCGCGATGCCGCCGCTCGATATTGCTGGTGTGACCGCCGCGGCCTGTGCTCCCGCGGCTGTCTGGCCGGCGACGACGCCGAGCCCGCCCAGCACGAGCGCACTGGCCGCTACCGCGACCAGGGCGGAGCGTGTGGACACGCGCATGTCCTGCCTCCTGTCACCTGACAAAGCAACAATTCAACAATCCAAGAAGTGAATCCGTTGGGGGCGCACCGGGTGCCCGGCTCTTGGGCTGCGGGCACCCGGTGCGCTGGTCGGGGTGGGTGTTGATGCCGGGGTCAGCAGGGTCCGTTGTCGACCCAGACGCCCGCCGGGCCGCCGGGGACGTCGTTGAAGGTCCACCACTGGGCCGTCCAGTCGTGGCCGTTGAAGCTGACCACCGAGCCGCCGACGAAGGCCGTGGTGGAGTTCCACGCGCCGGCGCAGGTGCCGCCACCGCCGGCAGGCGGGGAAGTGGGCGGCGCGGTCGTCGTGCCACCGGCCGGGGGAGGCGTCGGTGCCACGCCGGCGAACTGTGTCGCGAACCGGGTGAAGTCCCAGTCCGCCTGCGGCACGCTGCTGCACGTGCCGGACAGGCTGCCGTTGTTGTCCGGCACGGCACACTGCCGATCTCGGTTCAGGGACCAGAACGTGTACCGGCCGAGGCCGTTGGTGGTGGCGTAGTTCAGTACCGACTGGAAGTCGGCCTGCAGGAAGAACTCCGCGGAGTCGGTGCGGCCGTTCATACCGGAGAAGCCCTCATGTGCGAACGCGTTCGCACTGGTCCAACCGAACGTGTTCACCAGCAGCGTGTGGAACGCGTTCAGCGCCGCGATCTGGCTGCTGGCGCCGCTGAAACCACCGTCGAACGGCATGATCGAGAAGTTGCTCGGCGTGAAACCGAGGCTCTTGGCGGTGTTCAACACGTTCTGGCCGAAGAATCCGGTGCCGGCCGCCGTGCCCGCCGTGGTGATGGAGATGTAGAGGCCGGGGTTGTTGTTCTGCAGGATCTGGGCAGCGCCGATCTCGTTGTTGATCGCGGCGGTGTTCTCGTACTCGGGCTCCTCGAGGTCGAGGTCGATCGCCTTGAGCGAGTACTTGTTGATGACGGCCTGCTCAGCCGCCGCGGTCGCGGCCGCGGTGCCACACACCTGGCCGAGCTTGGTGCCGTTGAAGCCACCGAAGGAGACGGAGACGTCGCCGCCCGCCGCGCGGACGCTGTTGATGACACCACCGACGGTGGTGTCGCTGGAGACCTCGGATGTGCCGTCCCACGCGGCGCTGCAACCGCCGTCGGACAGGACGAACGCGAGTTCGAAGCTCTTCTGGCCGGTCGCCGACATCACCTGCGGCAGGTTCGGCGGATTGTTGTCCAGTGGCATCACATAGGGGGCGGCGGCGTACCAGTTGCCTGACAGCGCCACGCTGGGCGCTACGGCGGATGCCGCATTGCCGGAGTCTGCCAGCGCGATCATCGCCCCTGCTGTTACCACGACGGCAGCGATCGCGGATATCGCTGTTGAACGTCGCACGTGTCCTCCTCGGTCCGACGGCCCCCTGATCGTTCGGTGGCCGTTACTCACGGCCGTCCCCTCGTTACCCGTATGACCGAATGTGGCCTAGACCACTTGCGGTGTCAAGAGTTTGGACTAGACCAATTTGGATCGTGCGGACCGCCCCCGGGCGCGGTCCGTACCAGCGCCGACGGGCGGTTGCGGGCGGCTCCGCACTGCTGTTCCCCGGCGAGCGACTACCCTGGTGCCGTGCTGGTCGAGTCCGTATTCCCCAGGTTGGAACCGCTGCTGCCGCAGGTGCGCAAGCCCGTGCAGTACATCGGTGGCGAGCTCAACGCCACCGTGGGCGACTGGGCGGCCGCGGATGTCCGCTGGTGCCTGATGTACCCGGACGCGTACGAGGTCGGCCTGCCCAACCAGGGCGTCATGATCCTGTACGAGATCCTCAACGAGATGCAGGGCGTGCTCGCCGAGCGCACCTACGCCGTGTGGCCGGACATGGAGGCCCTGCTCCGGGAGAACCACATCCCGCAGTTCACAGTTGACAGCCACCGGCCGGTCGGCGCGTTCGACATACTCGGCGTCAGCTTCTCCACCGAACTCGGCTACACGAACATGCTCACCGCGCTTGACCTGGCCGGCATCCCGCTGCACGCCGCCGACCGGACCGTGGACCACCCGGTCGTGCTGGCGGGCGGCCACGCCGCGTTCAACCCGGAGCCGCTGGCCGACTTCATCGACGCCGCCGTGCTCGGTGACGGCGAGGAGGCGGTCGGCGAGATCACCGCCATCATCCGGGCGTGGAAGGCCGAGGGCAGGCCGGGCGGCCGGGACGAACTGCTCACCAGGCTGGCCGAGACCGGCGGTGTCTACATCCCCCGGTTCTACGACGTGACCTATGAGCCTGACGGCCGACTCGCCGCGGTCACGCCCAACCGGGACCGGGTGCCCGAGCGGGTGGTCAAGCGCACCACCATGGACCTGGACGAGTGGCCCTACCCGAAGCAGCCGCTGGTCCCGCTCGCGGAGAGCGTGCACGAGCGGATGAGCGTGGAGATCTTCCGCGGCTGCACCCGGGGCTGCCGGTTCTGCCAGGCCGGCATGATCACCCGGCCGGTGCGGGAACGCTCCATCGAGGGCATCGGCGCGATGGTGCAGCGCGGCCTGGACGCGACCGGTTTCGAGGAGGTCGGCCTGCTCAGCCTGTCCAGCGCCGACCACTCCGAGATCGCCGGTGTCGTGAAAGGACTCGCCGACCGCTACGAGGGCACGCAGACCGGGCTCAGCCTGCCGAGCACCAGGGTGGACGCGTTCAACGTCGACCTGGCCAACGAGCTGTCCCGCAACGGGCGGCGATCCGGGCTGACGTTCGCGCCGGAGGGTGGCAGCGAGCGGATTCGCCGTGTCATCAACAAGATGGTGTCCGAGGAAGATCTCATCAGGACGGTCACCACGGCCTACGCCAACGGCTGGCGGCAGGTCAAGCTGTACTTCATGTGCGGCCTGCCCACCGAGACCGACGACGACGTGCTGCAGATCGCCAGGATGGCCCAGGAGGTCATCAAGGCGGGCCGGAAAGCCAGTGGCCGCAAGGACATCCGCTGCACGATCTCCATCGGTGGCTTCGTGCCCAAGCCGCACACGCCGTTCCAGTGGGCGGCACAGTGCGATCCGGACACGGTGGACCGCCGGCTGCGCGCCCTACGCGAGGCCGTCAACTCCGACCGGGGAATCGGCCGCAACATCGGCATGCGCTACCACGACGGCAAGCCGTCCATGGTCGAAGGCCTGCTCTCCCGTGGTGACCGCAGGGTCGGCCGCGTCATCGAGCGGGTCTGGGCCGAGGGTGGCCGGTTCGACGGCTGGAGCGAGTACTTCTCCTACCAGCGCTGGATGGACGCCGCCGAGGCCGAGTTGACGCCGCTGGGCGTGAGCATGGCGTGGTTCACCAGCCGCGAGCGGGAGGAGACCGAGATCCTGCCGTGGGACCACCTGGACTCCGGCCTGGACAAGGAATGGCTCTGGGCCGACTGGCAGGACGCCATCGCGGAGCAGGAGCAGGACGACTGCCGCTGGACACCGTGCTTCGACTGCGGTGTGTGCCCGAGCATGGGCACCGACATCCAGGTCGGGCCGACCGGCAAGACGCTGCTGCCGATCACTCCGGTTTAGCCGGTCACCACATTCCGAGTAGGGCGAACCCGCCGATCGGGCCGCCCGCCGGCGTGACCGCGGGCGCTTCCGTCGCCGGTGCCGACTGCGGTACCGGCACCGGGACGGTCGGCGTCGTGGTCGGGTCGTCGCTGGTGGTGTCGGTGCCGTCGGTCTTGCTCGGCTCGTCGGTCGCGCCGGAGGGTCCGACCGGGCCGTGTGCCGGGTGCACCACCGGCCGGGTCTGCTGCTTCGGCGGTGCCGGCGGGGTCTGCGCCTTCGTGGTGGCCGTCGGCACCGACGCCACCGCGGCCAGCGCGTCCACCATGCCGTGCCCGTAGAAGCTGTTGAACGTGCTGTCGCCGGTGCAGTAGGCGTCCTGCGCGCCGGTGCCGTTCAGGTCGTAGTCGGCGGGGCAGGCGATCGGGTCCGCCTCCGAGTCCAGCAGTTGGGTGAGTTCCTTCGGCGTCGCGTCCGGGTGGGTGGACGCCAGCAGCGCGGCCACGCCTGCCGCGTGCGGCGCCGCCATCGACGTGCCGCAGGAACTGGCGTAGCCGTCCGGCACGGTGGACAGCACGCAACTGGCGCCGTCAGCGGCCTGCTGCAGCGGGTCCCCGCCGGGTGCGGTCACGTCGACCGCACCGAGGCCGTACGAGCTGTAGCTGGCCTTGAGCCCGTCGGCACCCACAGCGGACACCGTGACCACGCCAGGGATGCCGGCCGGCAGTTGGGCGCAGTCGTCGCCGAGTTGGCGCTGCTCCTGGTCGTCGGCGTCCACGTTGTCCGGGCTGCGGCTGTCCTGGCCGGGATCGGTCAGGTCGACGTCGGCGTTGCCGGCGGCCGCGATGCTCAGCACGCCGTGCCTCGTCGCGTACGTCACCGCACGCTCCACCGCCTGGTAGATGACGTGCTGGCCGGGGGAGTCGTCGCAGGTGAACACCCACGGGTCCACGAAGTAGCTGTTGTTGGCGATCGTCATGCCGCGCTGCGCCGCCCACATGAACCCGCAGACCGCTGCCTCCGGGTAGATGTAGCCGTCGTCGTCGACCACCTTCACCGACGCCACCCGCACGCCCGGCGCCACGCCCGCCGTGCCCTTGCCGTCGTCGGCCGCCGCGATGGTGCCGGCGACGTGCGTGCCGTGCGATGACGTGGTGGGCACCCAGGACGACTCCTGTGTGTCCGGCGCTCCCGACACGCAGCCGGCCGACGCCGTCTTGTCCAGCGCACCGGTCAGGTTCGGCTGGTCCGGGTCGATGCCCGAGTCCAGCACGCCGACCAGCACCTTCTTGCTGCCGTCGTCGATGTGGTGCGCCCGGTCGGCCTTGATCATGGTCATGTCCCACTGCTGAGCGGCCAGATCACGGGTGGACACGGCGGCGGGATCGGACGTGACGCCGTGCGGGTCGGCCGGCACCTCGTCGGACTTGCGGCCTGGATCCGCCGACTGGTCGGCCGTGTACGCCTCGGCCGACGCGCTGTACGCCCGGCCCGGACCCATCCGCTGGCCGAAGTCGGGATCTGCGGACGTGGCCACGGCGACCGCGATCTGCGGGTAGTAGACGGTGGTCGCGCCGCATGCCGAGTTGATCTGCGCCTTGGCGTCCGTGCTGGCCGTGCCCTCGGTGAAGAGGACCAGGTAGCGCAGGGTGGGGCCGCCCTGCACACAGCCGGCCCACGTGACCTGGCCGGGGTCGGCGTGTGCCAACGGGTGGATCGCCAGGCAGCCTGTCGCCAGCAGGGCGGTGCCGATCGCTGCCGCCCTAGCTCGGCGCAGCAGAGGCACAGCGGACCTCCAGATCTGGGTGGGACAGCGTCGGGGATGCTCTGTCCACTCCAGCGGGACGGTAGCCAGCGCCGACCTCCCAGACAAGTTCGCTGGGCGATTTCAGCCCCCGGGTACCGTGCTGGCCGGACCCGCAGCGATCCGAAGGAGCAGCCCTGAGCCGTCATGATGAGCCGAACCCCTCGGCTCCCGCCGTCCAACGACTTCGCCTGCGCTACGCCAAACGGGGGAAGCTGCGTTTCACGTCACATCGTGACGTCGCGCGGGCGTTCGAACGGGCGCTGCGCAGAGCCGGTGTGCCGATGGCGTTCTCGCACGGCTTCAGCCCGCATCCGAAGGTGTCCTGGGTCGGCGCCGCGCCCACCGGCGCGGCCAGTGAGGCCGAGTACGTCGAGATCCAGGTGGTCACCGAGGTCGACCCGGAGGCCCTCCGGTTGGCCGTGGACGCGGCCCTGCCGCCCGGCCTGGACGTGGTGGAGGCCGTGGTCGCCGCCGGTGGCTCGCTGCCCGAGCGGATCGACGCCAGCAGGTGGCGGCTGGAGGTGCCCGGCGTGACCTCGGCCGAACTCGTGCCGGCCGTCGAGGCACTGCTGGCCGCCGACGTCATCGAGGTCGAACGGCTCACCAAGGACGGCCGCCGCACGATGGACGTCCGGCCGGCAGTGGTGACGCTCCGGGTGCAACAGGACCAAACGGATGATTTCGACACCCTGCCCGGCTCGCCAGGTGCTGACGGCGACGCGTCCGGGGCGACGTGTGGGATACTGGACTTGGTCGTCCGGCAGACAACACCCGCCGTCCGACCCGATGACGTGCTGAGTGCGCTCCGTGTCGTCGCCGCCTTGATGTTGCCGGTACCCGCGAAAGCGACCCGGACTGCCCAGGGGCGGCTAGACGATGAAGGCCGCCTGGCCGACCCGCTGGCCCCAGACCGGGGTCCGGTGTCGGAACCGGTGTCCGGGGAGCCGGAACGTGGCCAACACGCCGTCGAACGACCTGCTGGCTGACGCCCGGATCGTCGGGTGCGTAGCCGGCGCAGGCAAGGATTCCCGCCGCCCAGCGCGGCGGTGACAGAACAGGAAGGGCAGCCCCTGCGCGGCCGCGTCGCAATGACGCGCCCGGGGGCGGAGGAGCCATATGCCGAACACGAAGGATCCCGCTGTGACAGCAGGCGGGGGATTGCGCACATCCGAACCCGGTGTGCCCGAGACGACCACAGGCGAGCACGTGGCGCTGGCCGATCTACCCGCCAAGGTGCGGGTGTTCGCGCTGGCCAAACTGCTCAACCGCAGCAGCCGCGAGGTGCTGGACGTGCTGAGCGGGCTCGGCGAGCCCGCCCGCAGCGCCCAGTCCAGCCTGGACAGGGATGTCGCCGTCAAGGTGGCCGACCTGCTGCTGGGTACGGGAGCTGAGCCCGCCGAGGCGATCCAGGAGTCGGCACCGGAAGAGGCGGCGCCACCCGCGCCGCCGGCCCCGGTGTTCGCCGTTCCCGCACCGATCTTCACGGCACCGTCGCCGGTGTTCCTGCCGCCCGCGGCGGCAGCGCCACCGGCCAAGCCGAAGCAGGTCGAACCGCCGGTCGCGGCACCTGTCGTCGCCGCGCCCGTGGCGGACGAGCCGGCAGCCCAGGACAGCGATGCCGACACCGAGCCGGACGAATCCGAAGAGGATGCCGCCAGCAGGCGCAGGCGTCGCCGTGGCCGCCGAGGCCGCGGCAGGGGCAAGGGCGGCCAGGGCGACGACGCCACGTCGGACGACGAGGCCGGCACCGGTGAAGCCACCGACGGTGACGACGAGTCGACGCAGGACGAGCAGGACACGGACGAGGACAACAACACCGCCGAGGACGGCGACACCGGTGCCACCCGCCGCCGCAGGCGCAGGCGCCGCCGCAAGGGCTCGGCCGACGACACCTCCGAGGACGACCCGCCGAACACGGTGGTGCACGTCCGGGACACCAGGGACGAGAAGTCCGGCGGTGACCGGCACGAGCAGAGCAGCGGCAACGGTCAGGACGAGGTGCGCAGCGTGCGCGGCTCGACCCGGCTGGAGGCCAAGCGGCAGCGCCGCAGGGACGGCAGGGAGGCCGGCAGGCGCAGGGTCCCGATCCTGTCCGAGTCGGAGTTCCTGGCCCGCCGCGAGGCCGTCGACCGCAAGATGGTGGTCAACCAGCGCGGCGACACCGTGCAGATCGGCGTGCTCGAGGACGGCGTTCTCGTTGAGCACTTCGTCACGTCGGCGGGCTCCGGCTCGCTGGTCGGCAACGTCTACCTCGGCCGGGTGCAGAACGTGCTGCCCAGCATGGAGGCGGCGTTCGTGGACATCGGCAGGGGCCGCAACGCGGTGCTCTACGCCGGTGAGGTGGACTGGGACGCAGCCGGCCTCGAGGGCAAGGCGCGCAAGATCGAGCAGGCCCTGTCCACCGGTGACAGCGTGCTGGTGCAGGTCACCAAGGACCCGGTCGGCCACAAGGGTGCCCGCCTGACCACCCAGATCAGCCTGCCCGGCCGGTTCCTGGTCTACGTGCCCGGCGGCGGTGCCACCGGCATCAGCAGGAAACTGCCCGACAACGAGCGCAAGCGGCTCAAGGACGTGCTGAAGCGGGTCGTGCCGGAAGACGCCGGCGTGATCATCAGGACGGCGTCCGAGGGTGTCAGCGAGGAAGAACTCGGCCGGGACGTGCGCAGGCTGCGCGCCCAGTGGGACGTCATCCAGGAGAAGTCAGGCGCTCACCACGCCAAGTCCCCGCAGCTGCTCTACGAGGAGCCGGACCTGCTGATCAAGGTCGTCCGCGACCTGTTCACCGAGGACTTCTCCGCGCTGACCGTCCAGGGCGACAACGCGTGGGACACCATCGAGGCGTACGTCACACACGTCGCGCCCGACCTGGTGGACCGGCTCAGGCGGCACGTCGGCAACGTCGACGCGTTCGCCGAGTACCGGATCGACGAGCAGATCCTCAAGGCGCTGGACCGCAAGGTCTGGCTGCCGTCGGGCGGTTACCTGGTGATCGACCGCACCGAGGCGATGACCGTCATCGACGTGAACACCGGCAAGTTCACCGGCTCCGGCGGCAACCTCGAGGAGACCGTCACCAGGAACAACCTGGAGGCGGCCGAGGAGATCGTGCGCCAACTGCGGCTGCGCGACATCGGCGGGATCATCGTCGTCGACTTCATCGACATGGTGCTGGAGTCCAACCGCGATCTGGTGCTGCGCAGGCTGACGGAGTGCCTCGGCCGGGACCGGACACGCCACCAGGTGGCGGAGGTCACGTCGCTGGGCCTGGTCCAGATGACCCGTAAGCGGGTCGGCACCGGGCTGCTGGAGGCGTTCAGCACCACGTGTGAGCACTGCCGTGGGCGCGGGATCATGGTGTCCACCACGCCGGTGAACGCCAACCTCAACGCCCCCGCGGCGCCTGCCGTCGGCACGTCGAACGGCGGGTCCAACGGCAACGGCGGCAATGGTGGGAACGGTGGCAACAACGGTCACCAGCAGCAGCAGAGCGGCAGCCGGCGCAACCGGCACCGTGGCGGCCAGGACAAGGACAAGGCAGCCGCTGAGCAGGTGACCGAGCAGCCTGCGGTCGAGGCTGTTGTCGAGCCCGCCGTCGAGCCCGTGGTCGAGGCTGTTGCCGAACCCGTGGTCGAAGCCGCGCCCGAGCCCGTGGTCGAGTCGGTGCCGGAGCCGGTCGCCGAGCAGGTGCCCGATCCTCCGCAGGCCGTCGAGCCGGTCGTTGTCGAGCCAGAGGTGCCGGCGCAGCAGGTCAGTGAGCCGGTCACCGGCCGCATCATGGCGTCCGTTGCCGAGCCCGCTGCCGTGGTGGAGCAGGACGAGCCGGAACTCGGCTCGACCAACGGCCACCAGGCGATGCCCCAGCACGCCGTCAAGCCGCCGCCCGCGGTGGCCGTGGCCAATCCGCCTCGGCCGACCCGCCGCCGGGCAGCGTCCCGACCTGCGGGTCCGCCCGCCGGATCCACCGGACAGTGAGGAACAGACCCCGGTTTGACCTCCGTGCGGGCCGCCCCGTAACCTGGTAAGCGGCCCGCCATCCCGGTGGGCTCTGTCATGCGAGAGCCTGGCTCCGCGGCCCGAATCTTTGATTCGTCCGTCAGTGGGGCGCGCGTGACCCCCGTTATCGTCGAGTAGCAGGAGACTTCCGTCCCGATGTACGCGATCGTCAAGACCGGCGGCAAGCAGTACAAGGTGGCTGTCGGCGACGTCGTCCAGGTGGAGAAGCTCGAAGGCGAGCCGGGTACCGAGGTCAGCTTCCCCGCGCTACTCGTCGTCGACGGCACCGACGTCACCGCCGACGCGGACGCGCTGGGCAAGGTGGCCGTGACCGGCAAGGTCGTCGAGCACACCAAGGGCCCCAAGATCCGCATCCACAAGTTCAAGAACAAGACCGGTTACCACAAGCGCCAGGGTCACCGCCAGAAGCTGACCAGGGTCGAAGTCACCGGCATCACGATTTAGCAGAGGAGCTGAACAGCCATGGCACACAAGAAGGGTGCGTCCAGCTCCCGCAACGGCCGTGACTCCAACCCGCAGTACCTCGGCGTCAAGCGGTACGGCGGTCAGGTCGTGAAGGCTGGCGAGATCTTGATCCGTCAGCGTGGCACCAAGTTCCACCCCGGCGTGAACGTCGGCCGCGGCAAGGACGACACGTTGTTCGCGCTGGCCGCCGGTGCGGTCGAGTTCGGTAGCAAGCGCGGTCGTAAGACCGTCAACATTGTCGTCCCGGCCGAGGTCTAGACCCGGCCCGAGACGTACAGCGTGACCCTGCGAGGGGCGGACCGGCTTGTTCCGGCCCGCCCCTCGTTGCGTTGTCACGACAGAGTGAGAGGAAGGCAACCCTCGTGTCCCGATTCGTCGATCGAGTGGTGATCCACGTTGCCGCCGGTGACGGCGGGAACGGTTGCGCATCTGTCCACCGCGAGAAGTTCAAGCCGCTCGGCGGCCCCGACGGCGGCGACGGCGGGCAGGGCGGCAACGTCGTGCTGGTCGTCGACCCCAGCGTGCACACCCTGCTGGACTTCCACTTCCGTCCGCACGCGGCCGCGACCAACGGCAAGCCGGGGCTGGGCTCCAACAAGGACGGCGCCAACGGTGCCGAACTCGAACTGAAGGTGCCGGACGGCACCGTCGTGCTGGACGAGGACGGCGAGGTACTGGCCGACCTGACCGGTCCCGGCACCCGCCTGGTCGCCGCTGCCGGCGGCCGGGGCGGCCTCGGCAACGCGGCGCTGGCGTCGAAGGCCCGCAGGGCACCCGGGTTCGCGCTGCTCGGTGAGCCCGGCGAGACGCGGGACCTGGTCCTGGAACTGAAGTCGGTGGCCGACGTCGGCCTGGTCGGCTTCCCGTCGGCGGGCAAGTCGTCGCTGATCGCCGTGCTGTCCGCTGCCCGGCCGAAGATCGCCGACTACCCGTTCACCACGCTGGTGCCGAACCTCGGCGTGGTCACAGCGGGGGACGCGGTGTTCACCGTGGCCGACGTGCCCGGCCTGATCCCGGGTGCCAGCCAGGGCAAGGGCCTCGGGCTGGATTTCCTGCGGCACATCGAGCGCTGTGCCGTGCTGGTGCACGTGGTCGACTGCGGCACCGAGGAGCCGGGCCGTGACCAGGTGTCCGATGTGGACGCGCTGGAGGCCGAACTGGCCCAGTACACGCCGTCGCTGGGTACCGACCTGGCCGACCGGCCGAGGGTCATCGCGTTGAACAAGATCGACGTGGCCGACGGCAAGGATCTCGCCGAGATGGTGCGCGGCGAGTTCGAGGCACGCGGTCTTCCGGTGTTCGAGATCTCCGCGGCCACCAGGGAGGGCTTGCGCGAGCTGACCTTCGCGCTGGCCAGGGTGGTCGAGCAGGCTCGCGCCGACCGGCCGGTCGAGGAGCCGACCAGGATCGTGCTGCGGCCGACCGCGGTCAACGACAGCGGTTTCACCGTGACGCCCGATCCCGAGGAGGACGGCGCCTTCATCGTCCGCGGCGAGCGGCCCGAGCGGTGGATCAGGCAGACCAGTTTCGACAACGACGAGGCCGTCGGCTACCTGGCCGACCGGCTGGCCCGGCTGGGCGTCGAGGATGCGTTGGCCAAGCAGGGCGCGGTGCCCGGTGCCTCGGTCACCATCGGCGACGTCACGTTCGAGTGGGAGCCGTCCACGCCTGCCGGAATCGCCGCGGTGACCATGGCGCACCGAGGCACCGACCCGCGTCTTGAGAACGACGACCGGCCACGCGCCGCCGAGCGCAAGTACGCGCGCAGGGCGCGGCGCGGGCTGCTCACCGCAGACGAACTGGCCCCCGGGGACGAGGAGTGACATCGCCCGCCCGGCAGGCGGTGTCCGCCGCACGCCGGCTCGTGGTGAAGGTCGGCTCGTCCGGACTGACCACTGAGCAGGGCGGGCTCGCCACCGAACGGCTCACCGCGCTGGTGGACGTGCTGGCCGGGCGCAGGGCGGCGGACACCCAGGTGGTGCTGGTGTCCAGCGGGGCGATCGCGGCAGGTCTGGCGCCGCTCGGGCTGCCTCGCAGGCCACGGGACCTGGCCACCCAGCAGGCCGCGGCCAGCGTCGGCCAGTTGGCCATCGCGCACGCCTATGTCGAGGCGTTCGGCCGGCATCGGCTGACCGTCGGGCAGGTGCTGCTGACCGCGGACGACGTGCTGCGCAGGGCGAACTACCGCAACGCCCAGCGCACGTTCTCCCGCCTGCTCGCGTTGGGCACGGTGCCAGTCGTGAACGAGAACGACACCGTGGCCACGGACGAGATCCGGTTCGGCGACAACGACCGGCTGGCCGCCCTGGTGGCCCACCTGGTCGGCGCAGACGCACTCGTGCTGCTGTCCGATGTGGACGCGCTGTATGACGCGGACCCCAGGCACGGGCCAGCCCGGAAGATCACCGAAGTGGCCGACGAGTCCGATGTGGATGGTGTGCGGGCCGGCACCACCGGCGCGTCCGGGTTGGGCACCGGCGGCATGGCGTCCAAGCTGGCAGCCGCCCGGCTGGCGTCGGCGGCCGGCATTCCGGTCCTGCTCGCCGCCGCCGACGACGCGGCCCGCGCGCTCGGCTCAGCCGATGTCGGCACCGCGTTCGCGGCCACCGGCAGCCGCCTGTCCGCGCGCCGGTTCTGGCTCGGCTACGCGGCAGCGGCGTCCGGCAGACTCCGGTTGGACGACGGCGCGGTGACCGCGGTGGTCCAAGGCAGGCGTTCCCTGCTGGCGGCGGGCGTCACCGGCGCCGACGGCCAGTTCGAGGCGGGCGACGTGGTCGATCTGGTGGACCCGGCCGACCGGGTGGTGGCCAGGGGAGTGGTCGCGTTCGACGCGGGCGAACTGCCCACCCTGATCGGCAGGTCAACCCGCGACCTGGCCCCCGAACTCCGCCGGGAAGTCGTCCACGCGGACGACCTGGTGCCCCTCAGCCGTTGAGATAGAGCACCGCGTAGCAGGCCAGCCAGTGCTC
>DASXYT010000403.1:0-20430 GCA_036502345.1 Pseudonocardiaceae bacterium
CTCCGCACCCCGCGAACCCGGCTCCGCGATGCTGGTCGCCCCGGACGGCACGGTGGCCGGCAGCGTGTCCGGCGGCTGCGTCGAGGGCGCCGTGTACGAACTCGCGCAGGAGAAGATCGACGACGGGGGTGCGGTGTTGCAGCGCTACGGCGTCAGCGACGACGACGCGTTCGCCGTCGGCCTGACCTGCGGCGGCATCCTGGACGTCTACGTGGAATCGGTGGACAAGGACAGCTTCCCCGAACTGGCCGACATCGTGGCCTCGGTGCACGAGGGGAACCCGGTGGCGGTGGCCAAGGTGGTCGCGCACCCCGATGAGGCGTGGCTGGGCCGCTACCTGGTGGTCTGGCCGGACAAGGTGCTCGGCCGGATCGGGTCACCCAGGGCCGATGACGCGGTCGCCGACGACGCGCGGGGCCTGTTGGCCGCGGGCCGCAGCGCCACGCTGCAGTACGGGCCCGACGGGCAGCGCCGGGGCGAGGGTATGAAGGTGTTCGTGAACTCCTTCGAGCCGCCGCCGCGGATGTTGGTGTTCGGTGCGATCGACTTCGCCGCGGCCATGGCGCGGCTGGGTTCGTATCTGGGTTACCAGGTCACGGTGTGCGACGCGCGGGCGGTGTTCGCGACGGCGACCCGTTTCCCCTTCGCTGATGAGGTGGTCGTGGACTGGCCGCACCGGTATCTGGCCGCTGAGGCCGACGCCGGTCGGATCGATCAGCGCACGGTGATCACGGTGCTCACGCATGACCCGAAGTTCGACGTGCCGCTGCTGGAGGTGGCGCTGCGGCTGGATCTGGGTTATGTGGGTGCGATGGGTTCTCGGCGTACCCATGAGGACCGGGTGGCGCGGTTGCGTGAGGTGGGTGTGACCGAGGAGGAGTTGGACAGGTTGGCCTCGCCGATCGGGTTGGATCTGGGTGCGCGGACCCCGGAGGAGACGGCGGTGTCGATCGCGGCGGAGATGATCGCGCTGCGTTGGGGTGGGCAGGGCACGCGTCTGGCGTCGACGACCGGGCGGATCCACCGGGAGCCGGGAGTGCCCGCGGAGCAGCCGGGTCGGTGAGGGGTTCCGCGTTTGCGGATCAATTGGCGTCAACCCACCGCACCTGCCGATGTAGGCCTTTGTGGAGGCCGCGCCGCAGTGAGTACGGAGCTACGCCGGGAGCTCGTCCACCCGGGCGGCGATCTCAGCCACTTCGACCACCACGGAGGTTGACTTCACAACTGCCACCGCGAGAACGCCCGGGGCGAGTCCGAGTTCCTGGACCGCCTCGGTACTCATCAGCGAGACCACGCGGTACGGCCCGCACTGCATTTCCACCTGCGCCATGACCTTGTCCGCGGTGACCTCGGTGACCAGCCCGACGAACTGGTTGCGAGCCGATCGAGCGACTCCGCTGGTGTCCTCCATGCTGTGGGCCTGGGTCTTGGCGAACTCAGCCAGTTCGGCCCCGTCGACCACCTTGCGCCCTGCCGAGTCCTGGGTGGACGTCAGACGGCCGGCGTCCACCCAGCGACGCACGGTGTCGTCGCTGACCGCCATCAGCCGTGCTACCTCGGAGAATCGGAACTTCGGCACTGCGGCACCCTAACTCAACCCGTGGCAGTCGGCGGTCACTGGTCACGGTCGACCTCAGTGGACAGTCGGCTGCCGCGCACCTGGCTGCCCATGAGGCCTGCTTGACCTGGAGCGCACTCCAGCTCCTACAGTGAGAGGATGACGACGGTGTTTGGCCCGGACCAGGTGTCGCGGTGACGGCGGTCGACCTGCCGAGGGGCAGCATCCTCGGCACCCGCGTCCAGCGGCTGGAAGATCCCGAGTTCCTGACCAGCGGTGCCGTCTACACCGACGACATCGTCGACGAGCGCCTCGCCGGGGCGGTGTGGGTGACCTTCGTGCGCGCGACGGTCGCGCACGCGAGCATCGCCTCGATCGACGCGAGCGCGGCGCTGGCCACCGAGGGGTGTGTCGGCGTGATCACCGCCGACGATCTGGTCGACGTGCCGGCGCCCAAGCCGATGATGCCGATCTACCAGGCGGGCATGGCGCAGCCGTTGCTGGCCACCGGTCGGGTCCGCTATGTGGGCGAACCGGTCGCGGCCGTCCTCACCGACAGCCGCTATCTCGGTGAGGACATCGCCGAGTCGGTCGAGATCGACTACGAGCCCCTGCCCGTGGTCGTCGATCCGATCGAAGCCGCACGGGACGAGACGCTGCTGTTCCCGGAACTGGGCACGAACGTGGTGTGCTCCCGGGAAGCTGACGCAGGCGGCGACATTTTCGCGGACTGCGCCGTCGTCGTGACCGGGACGATCCACAACCAGCGGGTCGCGGTGGCACCGATGGAGGTACGCGCCGCCGCCGCGGTCTGGGGTACCGACGACCGGCTCACCGCCTGGGTGCCCAACCAGGGCGCGCAGGGCACCCAGGCCGGCCTGGCCGGCATGCTGGGCCTGCCCGTGGCGCAGGTCCGGATCATCACGCCCGCCGTGGGCGGTGCGTTCGGTGCGAAGGTCGGCGCCGACCCCGAAGCCGCGGTCGTTGGCTGGATCGCCCGGCACATCGGCCGGCCTGCGCGCTGGCTGGAGACCCGCTCGGAGAACATGGTCGGGATGACGCACGGCCGCGCCCAGGTGCAGACCGTCACCATCGGCGGTGACCGGGACGGCAACGTCCGGGCCTACCGGCTGCACGTGCTGCAGGACAGTGGCGCCTACCCGCGCTTCGGCGCGATGCTGCCGACACTGACCCTGCTGATGGCACCCGGCGTGTACGACATCGACCAGCTCGAACTGTCCTACACCAGCATCGCCACGAACACGACGCCGGTCGGTGCGTACCGGGGTGCCGGCCGGCCCGAGGCGACCGCGGCGATCGAACGGGCGATGGACCTGTTCGCCGCGGAGATCGGGCTCGACCCTGCCGCGGTGCGCAGGCGCAACCTGCTGCCGGCGTTCACCGAACCGATCACCAGCAAGGGCGGCGCCGCCTACGACTCCGGCGACTACACCATGGCGCTGGACACCGTGCTGGCCGCCGCCGACTACGACGGGCTGCGCCGCGAGCAGGCCCTGCGGCGCGAGCGCGGCGACGCCGTGCAGTTGGGTATCGGCGTGAGCGTGTACGTCGAGATCACCGGTGGTGGCGGTGAGGCGGGCGCGTCGAAGGAGAACGCGACCGTGCAGGTACACCCGGACGGCAGCGCCACCATCCTGACCGGCACCTCGCCGCACGGCCAGGGTCACTCGACGGTGTGGGCGATGCTGGCCAGCGAGGAGACGGGCATCCCGATCGAGCGGATCACCGTCCGCTGGGGCGACACCGATCTGGTACCGGAAGGCGGCGGTACCGGCGGTTCACGCAGCCTGCAGCAGGGTGGCGCCGCGGTGCGCCAGGCCGCCCGGGAACTGGTCGACGTGGCCAGGGCGCGGGCCGCCGACCGGTTGGAGGTCTCCCCCGACGACCTGGAGGTCGACTACGCCAACGCGGGCCTCGCCGTGCGCGGCGTGCCCGGCGCCGGGGTGACGTTCGCCGAACTGGCGGCCGACGAGGTGTTGTTGGTGCGGTCGGTGTTCCGGGCGCCGGGCGCCACCTATCCGTTCGGCGCGCACGTCGCGGTGGCCGAGGTCGACGTGGAGACCGGGCGTGCCGAGCTGACCCGCCTGATCGCGCTGGACGACGCCGGCATCGTGGTCAACCCGCTGATCGCGGAGGGCCAGCGGCACGGCGGCCTGGCCCAGGGCGCGGCGCAGGCGCTGCTGGAGGAGATCCGCTACGACGAGGACGGCAACCCGACCACCTCCACGTTCGCGGACTACCCCATCGTGTCCGCGACCGAGGTGCCGAGCTTCGAACTGGTCACGACCGAGACGCCGACCAGCTACAACCCGTTGGGCGCCAAGGGCATCGGCGAGGCAGGCTCGATCGGCTCGACACCAGCGGTGCAGAGTGCGGTGATCGACGCCGTCGCCCACCTCGGGGTGCGGCACATTGACATGCCGACCAGCTCGTGGCGGGTCTGGTCGGCCATCCGCGCGGCGAACGAGGGAGCTGAGCACTGATGCGGCTGTCGATCACCGTCAACGGCCAGGCACACACCGATGATGTGGAGCCGCGGATGCTGCTCGCGCACTATCTGCGGGACGTGTGCGGGCTGAAGGGCACCAACATCGGCTGCGACACCACGTCCTGCGGCGCCTGCACGGTGCACGTGGACGGCGAGTCGGTGAAGTCGTGCACCGTGCTCGCCGTGCAGGCCGACGGTGCCGAGGTGACCACCGTGGAAGGTCTGGCCGCCACCCGGCCCGGCCCGGACGGCATGCATCCCGTGCAGGCCGCTTTCCGCGCCGAACACGGCTTGCAGTGTGGTTTCTGCACGCCGGGCATGGTGATGGCCACCGCCGGCCTGCTCGCCGAGAATCCGAAGCCGACCGAGCGGGAGGTCCGGGAAGCGTTGGAGGGCAACCTCTGTCGCTGCACCGGTTACCACAACATCGTGCGCGCCGCCCTAACCGCGGCCGAGTCGATGGCGGCGAGCGAATGATCCCGGCACCCTTCGACTACGTGCGCGCCGGCTCCCTCGACGACGCGGTCGCACTGCTGGCCGAGCACGGCGAGGATGCCAAGCTCATCGCGGGCGGCCACTCGCTGCTGCCGATGATGAAGCTGCGGCTGGCGTTCCCGACCGTGCTGATCGACATCCGCAAGGTGCCCGACGCCGCGTACATCCGCGTGGACGGGGACGTCGTGGCCATCGGTGCGCTCACCCGCCACTGCGACCTCGTCGCATCCGACCTGCTGCGGGCCGAGGCGCCGCTGATCGCCACGGCCGCCGGTTTCGTCGGCGACCCGCAGATCCGCCACCGTGGCACCCTCGGCGGTTCGCTCTCGCACGCCGACCCGGCCGCCGACCTGCCCACGGCGGTCCTCGCGTCGGACGCCGTGCTGGTGGCGTTGGGTCCGGACGGGCGCAGGGAGATCCTGGTGACCGACTTCTTCCTCGGCTACTTCGAGACGGCCCTCGCACCGGGCGAGGTACTGGCCGAGATCCGCATTCCGCGCACCGGGCCGAACGGCTACCACTACGAGAAGTTCGTGCGCCGGGCCAACGACTGGGCGATCGTCGCGGTGGCCGTGGTGGCCGGCCGGGTAGCGCTGGCGAACATGGCCGCGACACCGTTCCGTGCCGCGGCGACCGAGGCTGCGCTGGCGGCGGGCGCGTCCGCGGCCGAGGCGGCGGCGTTGGCCGCCGAGGGCACCCAGCCGATCCAGGACATGCACGCCGACCAGGAGTACCGCCAGCACCTGGCCAGGGTGCTGACCCGCCGCAGCCTGGAGGCCGCCGGCATCGCCTGATCGCGCGCGGACTCAGTCGGCTTCGGTCCGGCGGACCCGGATACCCGCACGCATCGCGCGCGGGATCTCGGCGACGGCGTCCACCACGGCGACCAGTTCGACCAGCGCGGCATCGTCGGCCGGGGAATCAAGGCGAATGGCGTACTCGACGCCGGTGGAGATCCATTGCTCGGTGTCGAAATCCCCGTCAGCATCGACCCGCACGCCATCCAGCCGAATGCCCCGTGCGGCGGCCTCCCGGTAGAGGTCGTTGAGCACGCAGCCCGCCGCCGCCACGTGCAGGAGGTGGGCGCCGGTGAACGCGGCCGACACACTGACGCCCTCGGCCGTCCACTCGTGGGGGAAGCACACCGCGCCATCCGCAGTGGACCGGAACGACCCGGCCCCGAGCTTCACCGCGAACCGACCCGCCATGCTGTCCTCCACGCACCGCAACGAACCGTCCCGTCCCGTCCCGTCGCACCGTATCGGAACATCTGAGCCGACGCCGTAGGAGCCAGGCCGCCGGCCGAACCGGCGTCCTGTAAACGCTTGAGCTGGACGGTGCTGTTGATCGTGGTGGCGCCCAGCGCGGCCGACGCCGAACCCGACGTCGTTGGTGAGGCCGAGTTCGTCGACCATTCGCTTCCCACCGGTCATGTCGGGCACGAATTGCCGGGTTCAACTACGTGTGCAGTCGTCACATCACCTCGACCACGATCGAGCAGTGCGACCTCAATGGACAGTCGACGCACCATCCCGTTTCACCCCGGGTGACCACATGAGCCGCTCGGCTGGCCGGCCCCGGAAGTCGAACCGGCCGGCCGAGCGTCGATCACAGTCTGGTGAACGTGCCCGTGTACTCCGCGAACGTACCGTCCTTCATGGCCATGAAGGTGGTGACCTTACTGGCGCCGAAATCCTCGATCAGGACCATCCGGGCCTGCATGTCCTCGAACGTCACGGTGTACACATCGTCACGAATCCGGGTGCAGGCGATGTCCGCCGTGTACGTGTAGAACGGTGATGGCTTGGTCATCGTGTAGGTCAGCTTGCCCGCCGCGGTGTAGTCATGGTCCACCACCATGTCCGCTCCGTAGTCGGCCCGGTACGTTCCGCCTTCCGCAGGAAATTTCATATCCCACCCCTCGTCATCAAGAATGCTGACGAGAATCCTCACCCGACAACGGAACCGCCAACAAGAAAGCCAACGGCAATACGTTCAGTCGGCAGTTTGTCCGAAGCAACGGAATGCGACCGGTCAGATTCGTTCCGCGATAGCGGTGTCACAGCGTGTTGGTCTGTCGTGCGAGGATCGTCGCTGCCATCTCGGCCAACGTGGCACCGCCGAGCAGGTCCTCCACCGCGAGTCCCACCCCCAGCTCCTTGCGGATCCGGTCACGCAGCGACAGCGCCAGCAACGAGTCGAGGCCCAGCGCAACGAGCCGAGCCGACATGTCCACCTCGGTGACCGGTATCGCGAGCAACTCGGCCAGTATCGAGACGAAACGCGCTGCCGCGTCCTGCGCCGGTACCGCGACGAGCGGCGTCCTGCCGAGTGGTACCGCAGTGAGCGGTCCGGCGCCGATCGATGCCGCGACGAGCGGCTGCGCGGCCAGCGGTGTCGGCATGGCAGGCAGCGACGACACCAGGGTGCGGACGCGTGCCGTGCTCGGCGCCGTGGTGCGGTCCGCCCAGTAGCGCGCACGCTGCCACGGGTAGCCGGGCAACGGCACGTAGTCGCCACCAGGGTTGACTCGTTCCCAGTTCAGCCGGCAGCCGTGCACGTAGGCGGTGGCCAGCCCGGTGGCCATGGACATCATCGGCGGCGAGCGCCGGTCCAGCGAGCCGATGACACAACCGGTGTTACGCGCCTCGGCCAGCAGGTCCTCCAGCGCCGACACCAGGGTCGGGTGCGGGCTGATCTCGACGAAGACGGTACGCCGGCCGGCCGCCAGCAAGGCCTCGACCGACGGCCCGAACCGCACCGGCTGGCGCAGGTTGGCCATCCAGTACTCGGCGTCCAACTCGACGCCGGTGACCTCGCGCTCCAGCACGGTGCTGTGCATCGGCACCTCGGCCTGCCGGGGCCGGAGATCAGCCAGCGCGGTGAGCAACCGGCCGCGCAACGGTTCCATCTGGGGACTGTGCGAGGCGAACCCGACGCGCAGGGTCTGGCAGTACACGCCGCGCTCCGACAGCGGCGCTGCCAGGTCCAGGAGCGCTGCCGGATCGCCGGACAACACGGTCAGGTGCGGACTGTTGACCACGGCCACAGCGACCCGGTCGGCGAGCTCTCCGATCAGCTCACGGACCTCTGGTTCGCCGAGCGCCACTGCCAGCATCGCACCGGAACCGACCAGTTCGGCCAGCAGCGCGCCGCGCCTGCACACCACGGCCGCCGCGTCCCGGACACTCAGCGCACCGGTGACAGTGGCGGCCGCGATCTCGCCCATGCTGTGTCCGAGCACAACGTCCGGCCGAACACCCCAGTCCTGCCAGACGGCGGCCAGGCCAACCTGAACTGCCCACAGAATGGTCTGACTCTCGTTGTCCGACAACGGCTCTCCGCCTGCGATGCGGTCCACGAGCGACCAGCCGCACTCATCGAGGACGGCGACGTCGCACTCGGCGAGCGCTCGCGCGAAGACCTCGTTGGTGGCCAGCAGCTCGCGTCCCATGCCTGCCCACTGGTTACCCTGACCGGGGAACACGAAAGCCACCCTCGGCGTGTCCCGCACCCGGGGACCGGTGACCACACCGGGCGTCGAAGGTTGTCCCTCGGCGAATCGGGTCAGGCGATCGACCAGAGCCGCCGGGTCCGGACCGACCACGGCCACCCGGTGGTCGTGGTGGGAGCGGCGGGCGCCGGCGCTGTAGCAGACGTCCCGCTCGTCACCTTTACCGTCCGTCAGCCGACGCGCGTACGCCCCGGCCAGCTCCGCAAGGGCGCGCGGCTCCCGTGCCGAGACCGGCAGTAGCAGGCAGCCCGCCGTGTCCTCGGAGCGGCTCAGCGACCGTGCCGGCGCCTCGCCCAGCACGAGGTGCACATTCGTCCCGGACATGCCGAACGAGCTCACCCCGGCTAATCGGCGTCTGTGCCGCGCCACCCAGGGCCGGGGCGTGTCGACCAGGCGCAGCGGCATGTCCGGCTCGGCGAACACCTCGTTCGGTGTTCGCACGTGCAGCGTGCGGGGCATCGTACGGTGCCACAGTGACAGCGCCGTCTTGACGAGGCCGACGAGGCCGGAGGCCGCCTCGGCGTGACCGACGTTGGACTTGGCGGACCCGACGAAGCAGGGGTCGTCCGCACCACGCGCGCCGCGCATCAGATCGCCCAGGGCAGCCAGCTCGGTCCGATCACCCTCGACCGTCCCGGTGCCGTGGGCTTCGACGTAGTCGATCTCGCCCGGCGTGACACCGGCCTGCGTCTGGGCGGCCCGGATCGCGGTCAACTGCTCGACACCTCGGGGCGCGACCAACGACGAACCCCGACCGGCGCTGCTGGTGCCACCACCCAGGATTGTGGCGTAGATCCGGTCGCCGTCCAGAAGCGCTCTGGACAGCGGCTTGAGCACCACGGCCAGTGCGCCGTCGCTGCGCACGTAGCCATCGGCCGAGCGATCGCCGAAGCGGCAGGCCCCACTGGCGGAGATGACCCGCCCCCGGGCCAGCGCCACGGTGTGCAACGAGTCGAGCTGCAGATTGACGCTGCCGACGATCGCGGTCTCCGACTCGCCAGAACGGATGCTGTGACACGCGAGATGCACCGCCAGCAGGGAACCGGCGCAGGTCGCGTCCACGGCCATGTTGACACCGCGCAGGTCGAACGTATAGGCGATGCGGCCTGACGCCGCACCGTGCATCACCGAGCCGAGCAGTGCGTGAATGTCGTGTATCCCGTTGTCCACCAACAGGTCCCAGTATTCGGAGTTGAGCAGGCAACTGGTGTACACAGCGGTCCTGGTGCCCGCGATCGAGTCGGCCGGGATACCGCCGTCCTCCAGCGCGTCCCATACGGTCTCCAGCAGAATCCGATGCACCGGGCTCATCCGGATCGCCTCCCGCGGCGACACCCCGAAGAATCCGGCGTCGAACTCGTCGATGCCACGGAGGAAGCCACCGAGCCTGCTGGCCGCCGGGTCACCGAGCGCGGCGCGGACCTCGGACCAGTCCACTCCACACAGATGTGCCGGGATGTCGTCGCCGACGGTGTCCTCGCCGCGCAGCAACACGTTCCAGAAGGCACCGAGGTCGTCCGCGCCAGGCAACCGGCTCGCCATACCGACCACGGCGACCGGCTCGACCGATGCGGCGGACGTGGCCGGTCGGGCCTTCGTCGCGGTTTCGTTTTCAGCACTGTTCCCCATCACAGTCCGACTCCCTTGTTATCGTTCAACATTGGGAACAGATTCGATGCGATGAGAATCGAAATCAAGCTGTATCTAACGTAATCCAAACCCGGTTTTCAAGAGTCTTCTGTCGACACCGGCACGTGAAACGCAATAGTAACCTGCAGATCATCGGCCGGGTGCACAACGGCGAGCCGCATGGTTCTGATTCCGATCTCGGGTAGCCGAAACCGGCGAAAACGTGAACGTTGGCCACGTACTTCGTGATCCGGCCACCAGCGATTGAATTCCGCACTTTCGGCACGAAGTCGGGTAATCAGCTCATTGACCTTCATATCGTTCGGGAATCGGGCAGACAGTGCGCGCGTGCGCCCCACTATGTCGCGCGCGTCCTCTGACCAGTCGACGATGCGTTCCCTCGCCTCGTCGCTGGTCAGCATCCACCACACGATGTTTCGCTCGATGCCCCGCAGCCGACCCCAGTCCGTGTACCACCGCACGGCGGCCTCGTTCCAGGCGATGACCTCGGCCGCGTAGTCGATCACATAGATCGGATGCTCGGGCTGGTTCGCCGCTTGCACCAGATCGGACACCAGGCCATGAATCGCCGATGGCGGCATCACGGGACGGACCGTCTCGACGTGACCGAGGGAGAGCTGGTGCAAGTACTGGCGCTCGTCCTCGTCCAGCTGCAGCACATCGGCAAGACTGTCCAACACTTCCGGGGACGGACGGATGTCCCGTGCCTGCTCCAAATAGGTGTACCAAGTGGGACTCAGTCCCGCAAGTACGGCGATTTCCTCCCTCCGAAGTCCGCGTATGCGGCGACGCGAGTTGGTGGGCAGCCCGACCTGCGCCGGTGTAATTCGCTCTCTGCGGGTGCGGAGAAACTGCGCCAACTCGCGTCGGTTGTCTGCCGTTGGCACGCGGTCTCTCCCCCGAAAACTGGCTACTGGTCGACGGTACTGAGCGCTGGGCGCGCACCATATTACCGAACCAGCCCGAAATCGCCTCGGGGTAGGACGAAATCTGGCCATCCGGCCAGTCACAGGAGGCAGCCGAAACCCGTGATTGCTGACAATGCAGGCGCCACAGGCGCACGAGGAACTGCAACACGTCGGACTTCTTCCGCCACGTGAGACGACACAGTTCAAGACATATGGAGAGCAGATTTCGAGTGGTCAGTGTACCCTAGTCGTCGACCACCACAGGAGCCGTTCGGAGCAAGTTTTGTCCAGTATTCATATGGACGTCGCAGGCGGCTCATTGTGTTTCGTGAAATGCCGCAGTTGGATCTCCGCGCTGTGCCCGAGCGGCTTGATCCGACCACAACTCATCCTGGTACCGCCAATACCCCCACTTCTTGATTCTGGCGGAGATCCCCGCGCCGGCCGACCGTGGTGTACACCAGGCCGATCGGAGGAGACTCGTGGCGGGATGGGTTGTGGGCGTGGCGCCGCAGCGGTGGTCGCGATGATCGCGGTCGTGGTGTTCGTGGCCGGGTTCGCCGTGCTCGCCGTCGTATGGACCAGCGCGTTGCGAACGCTGGTACCTCGGGAAACGCCACCGCGGGCGACCCGTTGGGCGGTGCACGCGGCGGCAGCGGTGGTGACACCACTGGCGCGGCGGATGTCGCTGCGGCCCAGAGAACAGGCCATGACGATGGTTGCCCCGATCGGGTTGTTCGTGTTGTTGGCGGTGTGGCTGGTTGGACACGGTCTTGCCTTCGGGCTGATGGCCATCAGCATCGACGGACTGCCGCTGTCAGAACTCGGCGCCTTTTTCGCACTGCAGACCAATGGCGCGGATCTGGCCATCGGCCTGATTTGCGTCGTATCCACATTCGTCCTGATCGGGACCTTCGTCGTCTACCTGGTCGTCGTGCTGAACGCGTACGGGCGCAGGGAACTGTTCGCGGTCTGGCTGTCCGCCCGGGCGGCAAGTCCGCCGGACGCCGAGCGGATCCTCGCCGGGTACGTGCGATACGACTCACATGACCGGCTGGACTCGTTGTTCGGCGACTGGACCGGCTGGCTGGCCGACATTCGCTGCAGTCACGTGAACTACCCGGCACTGGTCTACCTGCGCCCAGCCAGCAGCCTGTGCTGGCTGCAGGCAGCGGTGATCATGCTGGACACAGCCGCCCTGTTGGAGGCGATCGCGCCCAGCCGCGAGACACCCTTCACGAAACCGTTACTGGACACCGGAATCCGGTGCCTCGAGCGGCTGTCCACGGACCTGGAAGTGGCCCGCTCGTCAACCGCGGTAAGTCTCCAGGGCCGCGAACAGTTCGGCTTCGACGACACCACACGGGTGACGTCGGCCGCCGGCCTGATCGCGGAACGCTCACCACAGGACGCATGGCGTTCCTTCCAGTCGCGGCGCACCCGCTACGCGCCCCTCTCGACCGCGATCGCGTCCCTCTTGCTGCACAACATGGTCGACTCGCGGTCCGACGCGGTATCCGAGTCGACGGCGGACGCCGATCAGTGAACATCCCGGTGCCGGCGGCCCGGCACCCTACGGCAGGAGACAGCCGTGACCGCAGTGGCGGAAGCTCCGCATGTACTGGCGACCGATGACGTCCCCGACTACTGTCGGCCACACCTTTCCTCGCTGGCTCGAGCCGACCAGCGCAGGTGGGGTGAGGCCTACGTGCACGGCCTGGTGACGATACCGGGGCGCAAGTCGATACGACGGATCGCTGACGAGGTCGTCGGCAGGCGTGCGGACCAGAACCTTCAGCAGTTCGTCAACCAGAGCACATGGAAATGGGACCCGGTCCGCCGCAGCGTGGCCGGCCACGTGACCGATCTCGTGCGGCCACAGGCCTGGGTGGCGCTGGACGCCGTGTTCGCCAAGGAAGGCACGAACTCGGTCGGCGTGGCACGGCAGTACGTGCCGTCGCTGGGCAAGGTGCTCAACTGCCAACTGGGGCTGGCGCTGTGCCTGGTCGGCGAGCGAGCGGGCTGCCCGGTCAACTGGCGGTTGTTGCTGCCGCGGTGCTGGGACGGTGACATGTCTCGCAGGCTGCGCACGCACCTGCCGGACAACCAGCGGCACCAGTCGAGATGGAGCCATCTCCTCAAAGAGGTGGACCAGACCATGCAGGCTTGGCAGTTGCGGCCGATGCCGTTGCTGGTCGACGCCACCGACGAGCCGAATCTGGACACGAAGCTGCGCATGCTGGAACAGCGCGGGCTCAGTTATGTCGTGCGCGCGTCGCCAACGGCACGGGCGTCGCGGTGGCCACTGCTGCAGGGCCACGTGCCGACCGTCGGCGAGATCGCCGGGATGGCCGGTCGCTCCAACAGCCCGCTGATGTGGCAGAGCTGGAGCGACAATCGATGGCCGGGCACCCGGATCATCGCAGCGTCGATGCCGCACCACGGCCAGACCTGGTCCGGTTGCCAGCCTGCCCCGGTACCGCAACAGTTGGTGATCCGATGGCGTGCCAGCAGTCCCCGGGACAAGGCGTTGTGGTTGACCAATCTCCGTCAGGCCCGGCTGCCGGAACTCGCGGCTCTGCTGGACAGGTACGACGCCGCCGCGGACGCGCTGCAGGAGATGGACCACACGGTCGGGCTGCAGCACTTCGAGGGGCGGTCGTTTCCCGGCTGGCACCATCACGTCACGCTCGCCTCGATGGCCTACGCCTACACCCTCGGCAAAGCGGTCGCGGGGTAGGACATGGACGCGACCAGCAAGTACGGCGGTCGGCTCCATGAGTTCTGCGACTTCGTACTCGGCTCACTGCACCGGACCGATCAGCGCCGCTCGGGCGAGGTGTACATCCGGGGGCTGCTGCACTGCCAGGGCAGGCGCTCCACCCGCAACATCGCGGCCCAGATCGGCGGCTGCTCGGACCAGTCGCTACAGCAGTTCGTGAACCAGAGCCCGTGGGACCCGCAACCGGTCCGGCAACGGCTGGCCGCCGTGTTGACCGCCTGGGTTCAGCTGAACGCCTGGGTGCTGGACGAGGTGGCGTTCGACAAGCACGGCCAGCAGTCCGTCGCGGTGGAGCGGCAGTTCGTGCCCTCGGCCGGCAGGGTGCGCAACTGCCAGTTGGGCGCTGTGGCCATGCTGGTGTCGGATGAGTGCGCCGTGGCCGTCGACTGGCGGCTGTTCGTGCCCCGGTCGTGGGACACCGACACCGACCGCCGACGCACCACGCGGCTGCCGGACGACCAACGACACCGGCCGTTCTGGCGTTGCCAGGTCGACCTGGTCGACGACCTGTGCGGCGACTGGGGCCTGCCGCAGGCGCCGGTGGTGCTCGACGCACGCCACTGCCGCACACCCGATCAGCTGGTCGCCGAACTCGACAGCCGCGGCGTCGACTACGTGGTGCGGCTGACCGCCGCGCACGCGGCGCAACTGCGGCTGGCGCCCTCGCTGACGCAGCGGCCGGCGCGCAGGGTCACCGTGAGCTGGCAACCACCTGCGCGAGCCAACCCGGTCCGGGCCCAGTTCGCACATCTGACCGCGCCGACGGCCCGGCGATCGATGCTGGTGGAGTGGCAGCTGGGTACGGCATCGCCCCGCGCCTACTGGCTGACCAACCTGAACGACCGTCCCATCGACGAGCTGGTCGGCCTGGTCAAGCTCATGCAGCGAGCCCGCCACGAGTTGGACCAGCTGACCACATCGGTCGGCCTGGGGCACCACGAGGGCCGCTCGTACGCCGGCTGGCACCACCACGTCACGTTGGCGTCGGCGGCGCACTGCTTCCAGCTGCTCGATGGCCTGTGCGACCCGGAGCAGTCCACCGTTCCCGAGGACGTCCGCAAGGCACAGTCGCTGCGCTGACGCCCGATCGCACGCGACACGACAGTGGCCGACCGGAAACACCCGGTCGGCCACTGTCGTGTTCGAGGATCGTCAGGACGGGCGGTGTTCCACGAACGCCACCGTCTGGCGCCACACCAGACCGTCCCGGAATGCCAGCGTGCCCACCGCGGTGGTCAGCCTCCCGCCCAGCTTTTCCGCCGCCTGGTACAGGATCAGGTCGTCCGTCACCTGTATGGCGTCCATCGCGGTGATCTGCGGGTGCTCTGCGATGTAGTCGTCGAACAGCTGGCGGATCTCGTCCCGGCCCCGCGCCACCCGGTCGAACCGGGCGAACGTGGCGTCAGGCGCGTAACGCTGTGCCAGACCGGCCGTGTCCCCCGCGCCGAGCAGTTCCACCTGGCGGTCCAGGAACTCCTCCGGCACGCTCTTCGTGTTCGTCATGGTCACTCCTTCTCGTGCTCGTTGCCCCGGGCCACGGTCAGTCCGGGTTGGATGATCGCGCCGGACAGGCGAACACCCCGCCCGACGATCACCCCGTCGCCGATGGCCGTGTAGCCGTCGGTCTGGACCGGTTGCCCCGCCACGGAGTCCAGCAGCGACATGGTGCCGACGTAGGTGTCGCGTAGCCGTGCGTGCGGGCCGACCATCGCGCCGGGCATGCACGCGACGCCGTCCAGTTCGCAGTCCTCACCGACATCGACGCCGTCGGCGATGTCGGACGTGCTGATGCGGCTGCCGGTGCCGATCTCGACCTCCTGCCCGATACGGACACCGGAGCCGATGATCACCTCGCCGGTCCCGATCCGCTCGGCCAGGGAACGGCCGGTGTGCTTGTCGCGCAGCCGCAGCGACGAGTCATGGACCCAGGATTGGTCGCCAGTGGGTGGGGGCAGCATCTTGGTCAGTTGCGGATAGTCGCCGACGAGCACCGCCCGCATGGTGTCCAGGTAGTCCCGTGGTGAGCCGAGGTCGCCACACCGCTCGATCGGCCACGCGCGCACGGGTGCACCCGACGCCACCAACCACGGCAACAGATCGCGGCCCCAGTCCAACCGGCTGCCCAGCATCCCGACCAACTGCCCGGACCCGAACAGTGTGCGCAGAAATCGACAGTCCACAAGATACAGACCAGCGTTGGTGTCGATATCCTCGGCACGGCCGAACATTGAGAGAATCGTCGCCAGTGAGGGCTTCTCCAGGAATCGGGTACACCAACCCCGCCTGCCCGCGACGAGGGCACCGTACTTGCCGGCCACCGTCGCGGCGCTGTGTCGGACGGTGCCCACGGTGAGCACCGCCCCACTGGTCACGTGCTCGTGCACCATCGCGCCGAGGTCGAACTCGAACACCGAGTCGGTCGGGAAGACCAGGGCCAGACCGTCCAGACCCCAACCGTCGAGATTGCGCAGGGTCGACTCGCCGGACCCGACGTTCACCCGATCATCGCGCGGCCGGGAGTACCGGACTCGCACGCCGTGCCGTTCGCCGTAACCGATGACGTCCCTGATCTGACCTCGGTTGCTCTGGCCCTTGGCCACCACACAGAACTCGTCGACTCCCTGCTCGTGCAGGCAGTCGAACTGCCACTCGATCAACGGTCGACCGAGCAGGCGGATCGTCGCCTTGCTCTTGACCTGGCCGGGTGAGCTGAGGGTGATGGGTCGTGCGCGTACCCCGAGCCCCCCGGCCAGTGCGATTCCGACGATGGCGGACACGATCGTGGGTTCCTCTCCGCCGTCCGTGCCGACCGACTAGTTGGAAATGGTGACGCTCTGCTGGAAGTCCACTTCCGCGATGGCCGCCCGGACGTCGTCGTTGGGTCCGATGATCACCACGTCGACCTGCTCGGGCATCTTCTCCCGACAGAACGCCAGACCGCGTAACCCGGCGGAGGACAACTCCTCCAGGTTCGTCATGTCGAGTTCGAGACGGGCGATGCCGTGCTCGGCCGCGGCCAGCACCTGCTCGCGGAACGTCGCCGCGCTGACGTCGTTCAGCACGCCGGACAAGACGATCACAGCTGTCTTGCCCGATGTCTCCAGTGTTGCGGTGAAATTCATTTCTCCTCCTCCTGGTCAGCCTGTGACCGGCCGCGCCACGAGCGCGACGACGGACCGCGGGCCGACTGTGTAGCCGAACGGATCGGTGAGTGGACCTTCGTCCCCAGCGGGGACCGCCCCGCCGGACGTGTCCGCGGCCAGGCACCACACCCAACCGTCGTCGGGCACCGGGAGGATCACGTCGTGTGCCTCCCAGTGCGCGTTGGCGACCACGTAGACGTAGTCCGGGGCACCATCGGGCAGGTGGTGACCGCACCACATGACGCCCAGCAGCCTGCTGCCCGGCGACCAGTCCGGCTCCCACGGCCGTACCCCGTGCCAACTGACCTCCGGGTGACCGCAGTCGGACGGGTCGATACCGTTGGGGTGGTTCAGCGCTCGCAACACCGGGTGTTCCGCGCGCAGGCTGATCACGTTCGAGACGAACTCCAGCAGGTCGGCGTTGGTCTCCGTGAGCGACCAGTCGAACCACGCCAGCTCGTTGTCCTGGCAGTACACGTTGTTGTTGCCGTGTTGCGTGCGGCCGACCTCGTCGCCGGACAGCAGCATCGGGATGCCCCTGCTGGTGAGCAACAGCAGCACGGCGTTCTTGACCTGCCGTAACCGCAGTGCGTTGATCTCGGGGTCGTCGGTCGCCCCCTCGACACCGCAGTTCCAGCTGTTGTTGTCGTTCGCGCCGTCGTTGTCGTGTTCGCCGTTGGCCTCGTTGTGCTTGTCGTCGTAGGAGAACAGGTCCATCAGCGTGAACCCGTCATGACAGGTGAGGAAGTTGACCGACGCGGACGCCCCGCGTGACCAGTACAGGTCGGGGGACCCGGACAGCCGGGTGGCCAGGTCGCCAAGCACGGCGTCGTCGCCCTTGAGGAAGCGGCGCAGCGTGTCCCGGTAGCGGCCGTTCCACTCGGCCCAGCGGTGGTAGTTGGGGAAGCTGCCCACCTCGTAGAGACCGCCGGCGTCCCACGCCTCCGCGACCAGCTTGCAGTCGCGCAGCACCGGATCGCTCGACAGCGCCTGGATCAGTGGCGGATTGTCCAACGGCACGCCGTGCTCGTCCCGGTCCATGATGGCCGCCAGGTCGAAGCGGAACCCGTCAATGTGATACTCACTGGCCCAGTACCGTAGGCACGACACCACGAAGTCACGCACCACGGGATGGTTGCTGTTCACCGTGTTGCCGGTGCCGCTGAAGTTGTAGTAGTAGCCCTCCGGCGTCAGCATGTAGTACGTGCTGTTGTCCAAGCCGCGGAACGAGATCGTCGGGCCGAGTTCGTTGCCCTCCGCGGTGTGGTTGAACACGACGTCCAGGAGGACCTCGATACCGGCCGAGTGCAGGGACCTCACCAGGTGCTTGAACTCGTCGCCCTGCATGCCGAACCTGCCGGTGGCGGCATAGCCGGCCTTGGGCGCGAAGAACCCGACCGTGTTGTAGCCCCAGTAGTTCAGCAGTCGGTCGCCGGTCACCTCGTCGATCCGGCTGTTGCCGAACTCGTCGAACTCGAAGATCGGCAGCAGCTCCACGCACGTCACGCCGAGCTTGCGCAGGTACGGGATCTTCTCGATGAGCCCCGCGTAGGTGCCGGGGTTGCGCACGCCCGCCGACGGGTGCCGGGTGAAGCCGCGCACATGCGTCTCGTAGACGACCAGTTCGTCGGCGGGTAACCGCAACGGGCGGTCGCCCTCCCAGTCGAAGTCGTCGAACGTCAGCCGCGCCCGGTGCTGATAGCCGCGGTGCGGGTCCGGGGTCTGCCCCCAGGTCTCGCGGCCGGCCAGGACCTTCGCGTAGGGATCGCTGAGCACCACGGTCCGGTCGAAGCGGTCGCGGTGCCGGTCGTCGTTGGGACCGTCCACCCGGAACCCGTACTCGATCTGCTCGTAGTTCAGGCCGAACACCGTCATGGCCCAGACCCGGCCGATCCGGAAGTCCTCCGGGATGAGCAGCTCCACGAACGGCTCTGTTTCGCCGATCTCGTACAGCACGACCGACACCGCGGTCGCGCTGCTGGAGAACACCGCGAAGTTCACCCCGTTGGGCACCAGCGTGGCACCCATTGGCGCCACCCGCCCGGCGCGGACGCCGTAGCCCTCGATCTGGTGCGTCGGGAACGAGTCGATCCGGTCACGCACTCGCGACGACATGGTCATCGGCCAACCTCCCCTCGATCCGTTGCCGCACCATGGCCACGCCGTCGTTGACGGTCTCGGCCACGATGAAGAAGTCCAGGAACCCGGTAGCGTCGAGCACGTTGCTCACCTCGGGCGTGAGTCCGACCACGGCGACGGTGTGCCCGGCCGCCCGCGCCTGCCGATAGATCAGCACCAACATGCGCAGGCTCGCGCTGGACACGCACGTCACCTTGGCGAAATCGATCACCAGGCATTCGTACTCGGGCTGGAGTTGCGACAGCCGGTACTGGATCTCCGGCGCCGAGTCGCTGTCCAAAGCGCCGGACAGCGATATCACGCCCACGTCCCCGACCTGTCGCTTGACGATCTTCACGGTCACTCCTCTCCTGTGCGTCTGTCGGTCAGACCGCCGGGGCGAGCGTGACGCGGACGGTGAGCTGTTCTGTCGTGGCAGGCAGCGTGACGGTCAGCGCGCGAGGGTCGAACACCTCGTAGGGCTTACCGTCGATCTCGACGTCCTGCAGCCGGACCCGGCCGGCCGGCAGCAGGTCCGGGGCCACCCGCAGCGTGCGGTTGGCGTTGGGCAGCGGCTTGAACCACAGCTGCAGCGGGTGTTTGGTGATGAGCAGGTTGGTGTAGACGGCCGACAGGTAGCACAGCTCGGCCGAGTGGTACATGCTCATCGAGTGGCTGCCCTTGAGCCGCTCGGTGCCCAGCAGGTACGGCATGCCGGTGGCGAGCACGTTGAAGTAGACGCCACCCTCGTCGTGGTCGAGGAAGAACGTGTTGTAGAAGCTCTCCGCCTCCCGTGCGTGCCTCAGGTACTCGGCGTCGCCCAGGCTGCCGTTGAGAACGAGGTAGGCCAGGATCGCCTGCTCCTGCTGCCACCACGCCTTGCGGTCGTGCCAGGCGAAGCGGTGCCGGGTATCACCGGGCTGCCGTGTCCGCTCCACCACGTCGTACCAGCCACCCCGCTGCTGGTCGCTGCCCACGGCGGGCATGATCCGCGCGATCTTCTCCGCGAGGTCCACGTAGGCTGCCTTGGGCCGCTGGGCGTGCATGCGCATCAGGTTCCAGGCGATCTTCAGGTTGTGGCCGACGACGGCGCGGTTCTGCTGCCAGGTGTGCTCCAGGTCGTGTGACCAGTCCTCCATGAACCGCTCGTTGACGAACGGACTCGCCTCGTAGTCCGGGAAGTGCTCGACGATCGTGTCGAACGTGCGTTCCAGCATGTCCAGGTGCCGTTCCTCGCCGGTGGCGAGGTACAGGTTCACCAGGTAGGCGGGTGCGTGGTCACCGACGGAGTTCCAGTTCTTGCGGGACGCGTTGAACTGCAGCGACTCGTGGTGCGGCGACAGCAGGATCGGGTCCAGGTGCGAGAAGTAGCCACCCTTCTCGTAGTCGCGGAAGAACTTCTCGAACAGTCGCAGTGTGGCGTCGGCGTCCGAGGTGATCCTCGGGTCACCGGTGATCCGGAACGTCTGGATCGGCCCCGCCATGGCGTAGATCTGCTCGTACATCGGGATGGCGTCGTAGTCGTCGGAGAATTCCGAGCTGAACAGCTTGGTCTCGTTGCGACCGTCGATGCGCACCCCGTGATACCAGTAGACGACGTCGTTGTCCCGGTCCACGAACCGCATGTGCTTGCGCAGGTACTCGGTTCCCTTCTCGGCCACTGTCAGGTAGTCGTCGTTGCCGGTGAGCATGTACGCCGATGCCATGCCGTACACCATGCGGGAGATCGTGTCGGTCTCCTGCACATGGCTCT